>DAIQNU010000501.1:0-1539 GCA_036788235.1 Cyclobacteriaceae bacterium | reverse complement strand
CATAATCGCACCGGGATACCACACATTGATCTGCGCATTGATGGAGAAACTGTATTCTCTATTCGCGTAGACAAAATCCCGTTTAGCGAAAATCGACAAATACATAATTTTCGTGACTACGCATTTAAGTATTCTGCCAATAAAAGTTATCAAAAACTATTTGTAGACAAGGGCAACACATTGAATATTTACTCACACAATGGCAAAAAAGGTGTGGTTGAAATTACAGATAGTCTAAGCCATTCAGCTGAAATCATTTTGAAGGATTATCATGGAAATATCAGTCGTATCCTCTTTACGCTGCAAGGCCAAAAGCCTGAGAAAATAGTTCGCAATCCTTATGGGCCGTTAAAATTTGAAGAATATAGCATCGATGGCAATGTAATGAAACTAATGCATCGTGGTGTAGTAGATACCGCACATATTTATTCTAACCGCATGCGCTATCAGGTACTCCCCTCCTACACGGCTCATGGCATACATAATTATTTTTGGGACATGCGAAAAGGCATCCCCGACTCTGTAGTGTTGGCTAGTAAAACCATTTTGCCAGACGAAAAGGTAATGGTGCCCTCAGCCAGATCTTTTCGTTATTACCATCCCAGAGCTGAATTTTCTTTTGATGCTCAATCACTATTCGACACGCTATATATGTCGGTAAAACATACCGATAGTGAAAATAACGATTTGGAAATATTGGAATTTGGCAACCCCAAAGTGCCTATTTTCAAAGCGGTTTCTGTTAGCATGCGACCCGCCAGGTTTTATAATGATAAAAAGAAAACCTCGATTTACTCCACGTCCAATATGCGCAGCTTTAGTTATCAGGGTGGTCGATGGGAGGGCGATAAAATACATTTTAGTACCAGGGAATTCGGGAAATTTGTTCTCCTAACAGACACCATAGCTCCTACCATACGAACATCTATAGTTAATCGAAATACATTGTCCTTCTATATAAATGATCAACTCTCAGGAATAAAAGATTATGAGCTTCGCGTAAATGGAGAATGGGTTTTAATGATCTATGACGCTAAACGCAAATATTTATCGTCTGAAAAATTGGATCTTACAAAACCTTTTGTTGGAAAAGTCGAACTAAAGGTGCGCGATATGGTTGATAATGAAAATATTTATACAACTCAAATTCAATAAACCATGAGCTTAAAAGCAGGCGACAAAGCACCCGCCTTTGAGGGCAAAGACCAAAACGGCAACCTTATAAAATTAAGTGATTTTGCCGGTAAAAAAGTTATTTTGTATTTCTATCCTAAAGACAACACACCTGGCTGTACTGCACAAGCTTGCAACCTGCGCGACAATTACGAGGCATTGCAAAAGCAAGGCTATGTAGTGATTGGTGTAAGTACCGATTCAGAAAAATCACATCAAAACTTCATTAAAAAACATGAGTTGCCTTTTAGTCTACTTGCCGATGTTGACAAAAGCATTCATGAACTGTATGGCACCTGGCAAGAAAAATCAATGTATGGACGCAAATACATGGGAACTGCCAGATTTACCTTTGTAATTGATGAG
>DAIQNU010000500.1:0-1605 GCA_036788235.1 Cyclobacteriaceae bacterium | reverse complement strand
GTAATAATGGTATTGCGTGTCGGGGCACAAACCGGTGCATTGGCATAAGCATGCGTGTAAAGAAAACCTTTCGAAGCCAGCTTGTCCATATTGGGTGTAGTGGCAAAAGCATCGCCATAACAGCCAGCAAAAGGACTATTGTCTTCACTGGTGATCCATAGGATGTTCGGAAGGGGAAGATCTTCAGATTTTTGTGTACATGACAAAAAGAGCGATGAAGTAAGGAAAAAAATCGCCGTTGTTGCATTGAACAATGCTGATGGTCGGGAATTTTGAGCTGAATAAATCCTTTTATTCATTGAATTATTCTTAAAAAATAAGTCCGAACTATTAACTTTCTGACTAATTTTTTTAGAAATAATATACATATTCGCAATTAAGCGCGAAAACAATAAGCTCATTTTTGGGAATTTGCTATTTGAGTACATATTTTGAATAGTAATATTAAAGAATCATAGTTTCAATAATTAGCTTTTCTGTTGCAGTATTTGATAAATCATTTTACCTGCTGCTAAAGCTTTTCTGTTGTCACATCAATAATTTTAAATGTTCCGGCAGGTATTTTCAAGTCAAAAGCATTTTCATCAACCACCTTAATTTGCTCATTGCTTATCACATCCCTAACTTCTTGAATTTTGTATTTCTGTGATAAAATGGTTGTTGCACGATCAACCGGATCGATCCATCCTGTATCCATAATATACAGCCGGAATTGATTTTCGCCGGTTTCCAAAACCTGCATAAATACATCATCACCTTTGTATCGGAATAAAAGATCTTGTGCCGCATCTTCAAAAGATCTCTTCAAAGCAGTGGCAGCTGCTTGTCCAGTCAACTTTTCTTCTCCCTCTTTCCAAAGATAAATACCATCGGTGTGCCACCATTCCTTTATACCTGGCACCTTGTTTCTTTCGGCATGCGCTGGCAAAAATGCAAGTAAACCATAAGGTGTAGCAGGGATGTTATACCCAAATTGCCTGTCTTTATGCATCAGTACTTTTTGCAAAGCATGATCAGGTGTTTGCGTCATGCCCCATGGCACGCCAACATGCGGAATAATGGCGTTGTGTAATTCTGGATCATCAATCCATTTTTCGGGACTATGGCCATTATAGGCATCTACAAGCCATTTTTCCTCTGCTTGATGCATAATGAAGCCCAAAGAAGAAAAACCCCTGACCTTATCCTGATCGGGCGTAAAAACCAATCCTTTTCCAACCAGGTGATAAAAAACCTCTGTAGACTCCTTGCCCATTTGATTGAATACATAGCCATTGTCAGATTTCATTTTATCAAGGTACCGAATATTCATAATAGATCCTCCCAAAAGTGTATGGGCAATCATACGTCGTAAGTAGGGATGCCCGTGTTTAGGATATTCCCACTGAAAATATCGATTGAATGAAAAAAGATCTGAATTTAGATTGACCACCATTTCCTGTGTGAGTCCGGCCATCCATAAAGTACTCCGACCCATAAGATTCATTTCCGGAGTTCTCGAGTTCGAATCTTCAGTCGATGAGCCTGCTACTTTATGACGACCTTCTTCAAACATAGCATGATATACTGGTGACATAGCAGGAGAAGAAACCCACCATATACCCT
>DAIQNU010000499.1:0-1615 GCA_036788235.1 Cyclobacteriaceae bacterium | reverse complement strand
CGCACCTGCTCAACAGCACCAGTATATAGGCCGAGTCGAGGCTCAACAATTTTTTCAGAAACCCATGTACCTAGGCCGGTAATCAGGAAGGTGGAAAAAAACATGAAGTAATAATTGCAAGCTGCATTCACTTCATAGTTTTCATCTATAATATTTGCGGCTTCTTGCGACAGTCCTGCCAATAGTGGATCGATGGTGCCCAGAAATAAATTGGCGCTGTAGCCCCCTGAAACACCGGCAAATGCTGCTGCCAACCCAGCCAGTGGATGTCGGCCAGCTGCTTGAAAAATCATGGCCGCCAATGGCACGAGCAATACATATCCTACTTCACTGGCAGTATTGGAAATTACACCTGCAAATACGATAACCATAGTTAGCAATTTGGCAGGCGATTTGAGCACCACCAGCCGAAGCGCGGCGGTTATCAGACCCGAGCCTTCGGCTATGCCAATGCCGAGCAAGGCAACCAACACGGTACCCAAAGGTGCAAAGTTGGTGAAATTGGTAATCATTCGGGTTAGGATCATATGTAGACCCTTTTCAGAAACCAAATTGAAAACTTCGATGGATTCGCCTGTACCCGGATGCAAAACAGAAAGATCGAACAAACTCAAGAACCCGCTCAGCAACACAACAAAAAAAGCAAAACCAGCAAAAAGCGTGGCTGGATGTGGCAAGGCATTGCCGACTTTTTCTATAATGGAAAGGAAGCGGTCAACCGGACTCATTTTTCTTTTCGTAGTCAAAGTATTTGATTTAAACAGATTGATGTTTACAAAATGCCGGCAACGATGCAGCAAGCCAAAAATAGAAAATGAGCTTCATTAAAAATATAATTAAATAGAAACCTTGGTATTAAAATGAAAGCCCAGACATAATTAAATCTGCATATAAAAAATTCTGTTGAGCCCAGACACTAAAAAAAGATTTATAAATATACTTATAGCCTAACAGAACAATTAAAATTTTAAAAAAATACTGACAAAAATCATTTTATAAGATTGAGATCTTTAGCTACATTTGCAGCATCGGTTTTTTAATCGCATTTCCTGCGACGAAAAATTAAAAGGGAACTCCGTGAAATTCGGAGACTGTCCCCGCAACTGTAAGCTGTAAAGGTTTGCCCCTCATCTAAAACCACTGTTCTGTTTATTCAGAATGGGAAGGTAGGGCAAACTAAGCGAGTCAGGAGACCTGCCGGTATTAAACAATGCTTCGGGTGGAAGGCGCACTATTGTATGAAAACTCTAAGTACCTCTTACTTTATTGGCATTTTATTATTGGCCAGTTTATCTTCTCAAGGCAACAATCTAAAGCTTTCAGACCTTAGCCTTATCGACGAACAAACGCTTCAATTTAGTGTTTCGTGGAACAATGCCTGGCATCTGCCCACACATGAATCACCGGGAAATCATGATGCCGTATGGATATTCTTGAAATATCAAAAAGCTGGCGAAAATACCTGGAAACACCTTCATCTAAGTGCCGAAGTAGCTGACCACCAGTCTTTTTCCGGTCAATTGATCATAGAAGCTCAATCGGACAAAATGGGCATACTATTGCTGCCAGCGCAGCATGGCAACATCGATGTAGAGCAGACAATGGTCGAAGTAAA
>DAIQNU010000498.1:0-1666 GCA_036788235.1 Cyclobacteriaceae bacterium | reverse complement strand
GGCTTTAGATCTCGCAGGTGTAAAAACTGAAATCAATCTATCACTTCCCGGACAAAGCTTTATACCTGCATTGCAAGGCGAAAAGGAAAATGATGAAAGAACTTTTTATTGGGAGCATTTTGGCAACAAAGCCATTCGAAAAGGTGACTGGAAGTTGGTAATGGAAAGCAAAGTGGGAGAATGGGAATTGTACAACCTCGCTACTGACCCTGTAGAACTCCAAGACATGGCTCAAGAAATGCCAGCATTAAAAGATTCGCTCAAGGCAGAATGGGAAGCCTGGGCCTCGGAAGTAGGTGTGTAGAAAGAGGCTAATTTTTCATCTGCCTCTTTACTAACAGCTTTTTTTAAATCTCTTTTGGCATCTACAGGTTCAATTTTTATCTCGAAATCCAATGCTTGAGTAATTGGTCTAACCTTCATGTAAAGTAGCCTTTCTACCAGCAACGGAAAGATTTTCTTTAACCTGTTCTTCATTCCACATATTTGAAATTACAGCTGCAATGTTAGGATTTTGTAAGACCCAAAGGTAGGCTCTTACCGCAGGACGTTCTTCGCCGGGTAGTATTTTATTGAGCTTATCGATCCGCCATTCTGGCAAAGGTTGCATGGCGGTATGGTGTGTCTCTACTGCCATAGCTACTTTCATGGCAATTATACCCATATCCTTTTCGCGTGCCATGGCAATAGGATGATCAAGATAGCCCGCATTGAGTATGTTGTAAGATATCATGGCAACATCAAACTGACCATTTTCGGCAGTGGCTCTCAGCACACCTGCCGGATCATTATGCGAAGAAACACCTAAATGCCGAACTTTTCCCTCCTTTTTCAAGGTTGCAAAGGTTTCAAATATTTCAGGGATGTTAACCTCCTCGGGCGAATTTGCTCCATGAGGGCACATAACCAAATCGAGATAGTCTGTGCCCAGTCTTTTGAGGCTGCCCTCGATAGATTCAAGAATGTATTTTTTAAATTCGGGGCTACCATCTACTTTGTGGGCGTAGTCGCTCATCATGGCATTGCTAAGGTAAGTGCCTTCTACTGATCGGCTTTGACCTGGCCAATACGTATAAAAATAACCAGGTTTATCCACCGCGCGCTTTTCTCTTATTTCAATGGCTTTTTGTTGGTAATGTTCCTGTTTGCCTGATGGAAGGCCTTTAAGTATATCTTGGTACAATCTGTCGCGAACACCATTAAAACCACTTATTTTGGTATTGATAAAAACTTTTTCACGAACCGATGAGGGCTTTATGATTTTTCCATAGCCTTCTTCGGAAGATCCTCGTCCATAAGCAGGTGCGGTATCCAGATAATTAAGTCCCATTTCCAAAGCCAACTCTATGTGCTTATAGGTTTCGATTCGAACGGTATCACCTCCAAAAACCACTTCTGAAATCATGTAATTGGTACGGCCAAGTCTGCGGTAGGCCATGCCTTCTTGCTTATTTCGCCATTCGAGTTTCGATTCATCTATAGGTTGGTTTTTGACTACCGGTGGTTGAGCATGTGAAAATCGGGCGCCTAATACTGCTGGAAAGCCAACGGTTGCCAGAGATCCTAAACGAAGAAAATTCCGTCGGTTAAGACCTTTATTTTGCTTTTCAGGATTCATTTTTGGGGATTTTATGAGTTCGTAATGATTTAACAATAAGCAATATAC
>DAIQNU010000497.1:0-1731 GCA_036788235.1 Cyclobacteriaceae bacterium | reverse complement strand
TAAATCCTTCCTTAAACACTAATTTAGATTTCTAACTTCGTTTTACGTAAATTTCTTTTTTATAGATCAGATCAAATGAAATTTGTTCTATAATTGTGTCAGTACTTTTCTATTTTTCTAATAAACCAAAGCCCATGTTATGTCAAGAGCTACAATACTCCTAATAGCTTCAATGATTGTTCACTTTCTAAGTATGATTGCTTGGGAAAATATTGAAGCAAAAGCCAGCACTGCCCAAAAGAGCGGTGATTTAGCTCCTTTGCAAAACCCTATATCTGAAGCTTACCTCAAAAAAAATCTTAGAAAATCGCTACCACGCCTAGTATTAAATTCAACTCTTGAAAAGAATCTGCTAAAAAAGCTCAAGAGCGATCCTGTGATTCAAAACATGTTTCAGGCTGTAAAATTAAGCAGTCAGGAGATCCAAAATCAACCGCTGTTAGAGCGTGAATTGATCGGGCGCAGGCTCTTGAATGTTTCCAGAGAAATGTTATTTCGCATGAATATGCTGGGCATGGTCTACAGAATAGAAAAAGATTCGAAGGTGCTTGATCGTATCAATAGCGAAGTGCTCGCCGTGTGTGCGTTTTCAGATTGGAATCCTTCACACTATCTTGATGTAGCAGAAATGGCCATGGCCGTTGCAATAGCTATAGACTGGACAGCTGGAGCATTGCCTGCATCGACTATTCAAAAGGCAAAACAAGCCTTGATTGATAAGGGCATTAAACCAAGCTGGCCTCAAGATGGAAGTAACCCAGGTTGGGCATTTGGAACAAACAATTGGAACCAGGTTTGTAATGGAGGAATGATTGCTGCCGCTATTACCATTGCTGAGATTGAACCCGACCTGGCTGCTAAAACCATCTATAGGGCTTTAGACGGCTTGCCACATTCTTTGGCTGAATATGGTCCCGATGGTGTTTATCCTGAAGGATCGACATACTGGAGCTATGGTACAAGCTTTTCCGTAGTGACCATTGCTATGCTCGAAAGTGCTTTTGGAACTGACTTTGGATATGGCAATTATCCTGGTTTTAAAGAAAGCGCCATGTTTAGATTGCAATGTAATGCTCCTTCGGGCTGGTATTACAATTTTGCCGATTGTAGTGATCGGCGAAGTCAAAATGGTGACATAACACTCGCATGGTTTGCTTCAAAAACTGGAAATGCCGCTTTCTTTGAGAAAGAGCGGTTTTTAAAAGACGCTAATGATATGGGCAGGTTAAGCCGCCTAAGTGGGGCAGCATTGGTCTGGATGGCACAATATAAGTCAAATGTCGATGAGGAAGTGCCATTGGCCTGGATGGGGGCTGGTGCCAATCCTATTGTGGTATTTTCTGGTGGAGAAAATGATCCAAATCAATATTATTTTGGTGGCAAAGGAGGTAGGGGAGTAGTAAATCATGGTAATATGGATGGGGGATCATTTGTATTTGAACTCAATGGAGTACGCTGGTCTGTAGATCCTGGAAACCAAGGTTATCATGAGTTGGAACAAGCTGGATTTGATCTATGGGGTCGATGTCAGGACTGTGAGCGTTGGACATTGATAACCAAAAACAATTATGGGCATAGTACCCTCACCGTAAATGAAGCATTGCATGTGGCAGAGGGAATGGCGAGTATCATTGATTTTAAAAAAGGTGAAAATCCTGAGGCTACGATCGATATGACACCAACCTTTGCACCGCAGTTAAAAAGTGCCCAAAGAAAGTTTTTGAAGGACAG
>DAIQNU010000496.1:0-1748 GCA_036788235.1 Cyclobacteriaceae bacterium | reverse complement strand
GGCTCTTTTAAAAAATGGAATATAAAAATGCAAATCAGATTCCTGATCAATACTTTCTAGATAATAAAGTGTCAGGTAACCACGATCTACAACTTTCATAAAAATCTTTTTACCTTGATTGGGTTTACTTACATATACTGCATCAAATGGATTGCCAACAGTGGAATACCACAAGCTTTCAAATTCCGAGTTTTCGATTTTATATCCATGTAATTGGCCAGGGCTGAATTTTTTAGTAAAATGTCCTTTTCGTTTTAAGCGAACCTTCTTGTAAATCTTTAAAAACATCTTTTCTTTTCGATCAATCACAAAACCATATAGCGTATCATTTTTATTAGTTACGACATAGCCATTTTGTTGATTACGTTGCCCAAAAGTGTAATCAGGAATAGTAGTAAGTAAAATGAAAAATGTATAAAAAAGCAGCTTTGACATGGTTGATATTTTTTGTTAGATCTCTCGTAAACCATTGTTCAATAGAGATAAGTGTGAAATATAAAGGTTTTGAATTAATAAAATGAGTTTGTTTATAGAGCTGCAAATATTTTATGGCGGGAACGAATAAAAAAAGGATTGGTAAAATGCCATATTACATTTTACCAATCCTATTATTCGAAATCTTTTTGATGTTGAAAGAAGGGCTTATTTTTTATTGACAAGTACTAAGATAAATGGTTCAAGCGATTCTTCATCGTAGCTACTTACTATCAGGATTTGATCATTGCCATTTACCAATAAAGCTGCTGCCATCTCTGATGCATCTACATCATTATCGAAATTGACGGTTCCAAGTACCCGTCCATTAATAACATTATTTACCAATACTACAACGCCTTCGTCATTTTGTACAATGTCATTTTCTAAACTCGAAAAAGGATGACCAGTACCTATCATATTATCAAGTTCATTTTTAAAAAAGCTCAGCTTAACTGGCATGGTAGGGTCGTTGGTATTTTTCGGCAGGTAAGCAAATCCTATATATGTTTGGTTGTTCATAATTTCTTTGGTAGCAGAGGCCTTAGCTTTCAGTGCATATATTCCACCATTGCCATAGCCAAAGTCCATCATCATAGCGCCAGCATTTGTAAATTGTCCGCGAGCTTGGGTGTTTCCACCTTCTTTAACAATCACTTTTCCGTTTTCCAGGCATGTGGCTTCTGGCATACCTTCGATGTCACCAAATTCGGTACATGGCCCACCATTAACACAATCAAGACTAAATTTGGAGCCAGCGATTTTGAAATTTGAACCTTTTGCTTCAAAATCTATATACCCAAATGCCTCCTGTGTTATTGGATTATAGGCACTTCGCTGCGCCGGTGCAGTTACAATATAATTATACGCACCTGGTATGCTGCTACAATCTCCCTCGGGTACCATTGATATTATGTCTCCTTTTATACTGCCTTCAGGCTTAATTATCAATGCCATATCAGGAATTTCTACAGCGTAAAACCATGCAGTACCATCTGTGGGAATTTCTGCACTTACCGGTATCGACTTGGTAATAGTGACTTTGAGAAACCCAGATGGCAAAGTCACAAAAGTGCCTTCAATATAAATATCATCGTCTGTGTTGTCAAAAGTGCCGTAATCCCAAGTGGCCGTCATATGACCTTGTTCTTTATCCAAATGCCAGGTCCATACATCGCCAGGACTTTGGGTGCCAACATAAATAACAGCTACATCGGGATTTACAAATGAGTCTTCATCATCAGGAACAATATTGCACTCATCATTTTTGCAAT
>DAIQNU010000495.1:0-1824 GCA_036788235.1 Cyclobacteriaceae bacterium | reverse complement strand
TAGCCTGCATTATTTACCAAAACATCGATTCTTCCTTCATTTTGAAGAATTTCATTAATGCCGTCTACCATAGATTGATCATCTGTTACATCCATTTGCAACAATTTCACACCAATATTTTTCAGATCCTGCATTTTATCTAATCTTCTGGAAGCACCATAAACGGTAAATCCTTTTTGGATCATCATTTTAGCGGTCTCTTTTCCGATGCCGGAGGAGGCACCTGTAATCAATACTGTTTTCATTTTTTTAAGATTTTTGAACAGCACAAAAATCTCATTTATGTATCACTATAAATTATACAAAATCGGGAGGGAAGTATAGTTTTTAAGGAATTGGTGTTGAAATGATTTTTTATCTTAATTCACTTTCAATCTGCTCCTCCAAAAATGCATTCCCAAAGCTCAACTTTTCGGCCAATGGACTATGTGGATCAATCACCCGCCAAAAGGGAGTGATTGATTCAACAGGATAGCCTTGTTGCCATTTTTCATAATTGGCTTCAGCGACGATCCGTAGGAAAATGCCAGTGGTGACGGGGCAAGTGTAATCTGCCAGATGCTCTAAAGCCAGATCTTTTCTCATGGTTTTAACGGAAACTGTACTACCAGACCCAATGTTTTTTATGTATTCATCAATGATCTTAGGGCTGGCAATTAACATCAAACTGCCTGCTGTCATATCAGCAAAGTCTTTATCCAGGCGTTTTATTTGTGGGGATTTTTCTTCCTCCAGCTTTTCGATCCAAGTTTTCTTTTTAGCCATATTATTTATCTAATTGGTTTTTTAAATTAGTCATGTAGTCTTCCATGGTTTTGTCCAGATCTACAAAAATATGACTCAGCAACCTGAAAAATGGATTTTCGATTCGAATCACTTCTTTAAAGATCACTCTTGTTTTTTGATTATCGATGGACTCAAAAGTCCCCACCCAATATCCATTGAAAGATTTTGGCTCAATTATCTCTATTTCAAATAATTGGTTCTCGATTTTCTGTTTGGTGCGAAAAGTAATAGGACTGCCTTTTTGCGGCACCTCTGTCCAGGTTTGGTCATCAATTACCTTGACTTCCTTAACATCCGCACGCCAGTTTGTTTGGCTATCCACATCTGTAACCAGTCGAAATACTTCATGCGTTGGGCTGTTCAAAATGGCCTCTTTCACAAAGACCTGTTCTTTGGGGAGCATTAGGCCAATAAAATATGCCAATGCAATAATTGCAACTATGCTTAGTAAGAGGGTAATCATTTTCCGCTTCATTTATTGTATATTTATTTGAAGCAAATATCATTTTCAGATCATTATTTAGTTTGATCTTTCTTGCTATTTTATTGGCACACAAAAGTCAGTGAGGTATTGATCAGGTTGATAAAATGGTGGCGATTTAATATACCATTCGAGCGCAGGCTGATCAGCTAGGTGCCAGTTTTTTTCAAATAGACAAACATTGTAGATATAATCATACACCTCATAAAAATTGTCGTAGGCGCCCTGATATCGAAAAACTGCGTATTTACCACCTTTGATTACTTTGTATCCGATCTCATTTTTAGGCTTAATAGGTTTGGTGAGCAGCACGCAAGCATCAAATCGAATCTTATCTTCCGCCGTTAGGTCGGGATTGTCATGTACGATCCCAAGTGTGGCAGGTTTTAGCTTCAGAACCAAATGACTTGCTGCCCAAATCATAAGACGTTGAAAAGCCTTGCCAACTTTGTCATAACTTCCGGTGTGTCGCAAGTAAGCCAAATGCAAGTCAGGCAGTGATTTTATAATTGGTTCCTCAAGTTGAAGTTGTGAAATTTTAGCTTGACTGTTTTGAT
>DAIQNU010000494.1:0-1877 GCA_036788235.1 Cyclobacteriaceae bacterium | reverse complement strand
AGAATATTTTAAACATTCAAACTTTCAAAGGTCTGATTTGTTACGGATTTTATGAATTTGTGTAGCTCCTATTAGTAATTCGATATTTTGACTAATTTGCAGCGTTATTTTTTTTCAAACTGAAAACACATGTATAGATCAATAATTGCTGGAGTGGGACATTTTGTTCCTGAGCGTGTGGTGACCAATGCAGACCTTGCAAATATCATTGATACCAGTGACGAATGGATTACTGAGCGAACAGGTATTAAGGAAAGACGCTATTTTAACCCTAAAACAGATACAACGGCCAATCTCGCAGCCAGAGCTTCTACTATAGCTATGGAACGGGCCGGACTCAAATCTGAAGATATTGATTTCATAGTTTTTGCTACCATTACCCCCGATTATATGTTTCCCGGTTCTGGTGTGCTCATGCAACGAGAGTTGGGCATGGAAGGTATTGGTGCATTAGACATACGAAATGCTTGTTCAGGTTTTATATATGGCCTCTCGATTGCCGATCAATTTGTAAAGACTGGCATGTACAAAAACGTTTTGGTAGTAGGTGCCGAAATCCAATCTTCTGGTTTAGAATTTAATGACGATGGACGAAACGTAGCAGTAATTTTTGGTGATGGGGCAGGAGCAGTAATTGTCCAGAGGAGTGAAAAACCAGATCGCGGCATATTGTCGACCCATCTACATGCCGATGGTACTTTTGCTGAAGAGCTTTATGTGAAAGATCCCGGTAGTAGTCGCGAAGATCGATACAATGTCGAAATGGTAAGTGGCAGAGGTGCCAAGCCTTATATGAATGGCAGCCTGGTATTTAAGCATGCCGTTGTGCGGTTTTCTGAAGTAATAGCGGAAGCATTGCAAGCCAACCAAATGCAAAAAGATGACATTCGATTGTTGATACCGCATCAGGCAAATTTGCGCATAAGCCAGTTTTTAGAGCAAAAAATGCAGCTAAGCCCGGGGGTTGTGTATAATAACATTCAGCGATATGGTAATACCACAGCAGCTTCGATTCCGATAGCACTTAGCGAAGCCTGGGAAAAAGGATTGGTCAAAGAGCATAATGTTGTTTGCTTGGCAGCTTTTGGAAGTGGTTTTACTTGGGCTTCAGCTTTAATAAAATGGTGACCTTATTATATAGGAGCGTCGGTAGGCAAAATTATTATTTATTACAATCAATCATTAGTTGACAATACATGCAGCTTTGAGACCCTTACTTAAAATAAAAACGCATGAAAACACTTACATATAATCCGAGTCCATTAGAAATAGATTTTGCAAATGCTTTAGAAAGTTTGAAGGATCAAATAGAGCAGAAGGTAAAAATGAGAATCATTCAAGTTGAAAACGATACAACCATCGACAATCCTTTGGTACGTTATCATTTAATAGATGATGATGGCGACAAGCATCAGGTTGTCGTTAGGATAATCCAAAAACCCGATGATTATGCCTGAATCAAACTGGCCGCTCATTAGTCAGGAGGAGATTGAATTGGCTAGTGATACTGCTATTATTGATCAAAAGAGAATAGTTCAAGAAAAAATGCAGACACTGCTGGGGCTGTGTCGATCCCCGCTGCAAAAAATGATTGCTCCAAAAGGTTTTGAGTGGTCATCGAAATCAGGTAAAATATCAAAAGGAGAAAATCATAAGGGATATCCTTTTGCTGTATATGACTTTCCGATAATCCATCAAAAAGAACAATTGTTTCTTTACCGAACTATGTGGTGGTGGGGGCATCACTTTATTTGCAGCTTGCTCATTAGCGGAAATATACTTGAACACTACACTGAGAGATTTCTCCAATCAGTACCTAATTTACTTCCTAAAATCCGCAAGCTATTAGCTTGTTTAGTAAATGTAAAATAATTAGT
>DAIQNU010000493.1:0-1929 GCA_036788235.1 Cyclobacteriaceae bacterium | reverse complement strand
AAGATTGCGACTCTTTATAAAAAAGCAGGGTGCGTAAATTTTGAGAGCAATCTAGCCGGCTTATGGACATGGGTCTTTCAGGTTGAAACACATCTTTGAGGCTCTGTTTATTGTTGAACCGGTGCACATTGCCATTGTTGTCTGAGAGCCAAAGATTGCCAGTCGGATCTATTTCGAACAGATTTGGCTTAAATTCCAGATCCAGAACCTTTTCTAGCGGCTGACTACCAGCAGGTTGGTATACTAATAAGGTGAAAGCAATCAACCAAATTGCAGAAGCTCCAAGCCTTTGGAGTCCAATACAGCATATTTTCGATGATTTATCCATTCGCCCAGGTTTATGTAGGTGCTTTTTTCTCCGATTTTCATATTGATGGGCAAATGCCTGTGTCCAAATATGTAAAAGTCGAAATGTTCATTTTCTTCTATTTGCCGGCAATACTGGTATAGCCATTCTTCCTCACCCATAAAATGCTCATCGAAGCTCTTGTTGCTGATCCGGCTTCGCGATGACCAAGCCTTTGCAATACCAAAACTTAAGTTAGGGTGAACTCTGGCAAAAAACCATTGTGCCATTCGGTTTCTAAATATTTTTTTTAAAAACTTAAAGGATCGATCGCCTGGGCCTAAGCCATCACCATGGCCTACATATAATTTAAAACCAAAAGCCTCAATGGTCGCCGGTTTGTGGTGTATTTTTATGCCTGCCTCATCGTGCAGATAACCAAACATCCACATGTCGTGGTTGCCACTAAAAATATAAATGGGAATGCCCTGATCCGTGAGACTTGCCAATTTTCCCAGTAAACGCACGTGACCTTTGGGAACTACATGTCGGTATTCAAACCAAAAATCAAACACATCGCCCAACAGGAAAATGGCGGCAGCTTCGTTGGCTATACTGTCAAGCCATGCAACTATAGCTTTTTCTCTTTCCTTGCTACTATGATGGTCAGGTGTGCCAAGATGGAAGTCGGAAGCAAAAAAAATCTTTTTAGGGTCATCGACAGAAAAAATCAGTTTTTCCATTTTCGGGAAGAAAGATAAAAACGCATCAAACAAATCAAATTTATTTGATGCGTCTGGTTTATTCTTCTTTTTTTGCTTTTTTAGCCTTAGGCTTAGTTTCATCTTTCACCTCTGCATCAGCCTCTACTTTACTTTTGAGGGGTACAGCGGTTCCTTTATCAAGGGCTTCTTTTTCGATTTCCTTAGCCTTTCTTTCTTCCTCGGCTTTAGTTTCACCATTGTTGGTAAAAGCCTCATAGGTAGTGGGTTTTGCAAAAGGTCTGGGGCCAATTAACCTTTCAAGGTCACTTTGAAACAGAATTTCTTTTTCTAACAATTCAGCGGCCAGGTTTTCCAATTCCTTTTTCTTAACTACCAGCAACTTTTTAGTTCGGGTATAAGCTTCATCTATCAACTTGCGCACTTCCTCATCTATGGTGCGGGCGGTTGAATCTGAATAGGGCTTGGTAAAGTTGTATTCAGAAGCTTTGGAGTCGTAGTACGAAAGATTACCGATTTTTTCATTCATACCATACATTGCTACCATGCTGTAGGCCATTTTGGTAATGCGCTCAAGATCAGATAGTGCACCGGTTGAAATCTTATTAAAAATAATTTCTTCGGCTGCTCTTCCTCCGAGTAGTGTGCACATCTCATCCATAAGTTGCTCAGTCTGGTACAAAAACTGCTCTCTTGGCAGGTATTGCGCGTATCCAAGGGCTGCAACACCTCTGGGAACGATACTGACTTTCACCAATGGATCGGCATGTTCAAGAAACCAGCCTACCACAGCATGGCCAGCCTCATGATGTGCGACGATGGTTTTTTCATCGGGCGATATTATTTTGTTTTTCTTTTCCAATCCGCCAATCACTCTGTCAATGGCATCGTTAAAGTCATCCATTTCAACTGCCTCCCTAT
>DAIQNU010000492.1:0-1936 GCA_036788235.1 Cyclobacteriaceae bacterium | reverse complement strand
GCATATTGGCTTCATCAAATAATTTTCGACAAATGATATATATAAAAAAACTTTTAGCTGTCATCTGTATTTTTCTCCTGGCAGGGTTTCAAGCCATTTTTTCGCAATCGGTTTCTTTTATCTATGATAAAGAATCGCCACAGGCCACTTATGCCATTCGTCAATTGAGTAAAACATTGACCAAACAAGGATATAAAATCCATAGTGGTCGTACTGGTTACGACCATCTGATCAGCCTTTCTGAACATGCTACACACTTAAAACCAGAAGCTTTTTCCGTAATCCCCGAAGGAAAAGTTATCACCATTTATGGCGGCGATCAACGTGGGATGATCTATGGTGCATTGGCATTGGCAGAGGCTATCGAAAACGGAATAAGCCTACATGAGGTGACCGCTTTTGAAGAAAGACCAAACCTGGAATTTCGAGCAATTAAATTCAACCTGCCTTGGCAAACCTATCGCGTAAGCTCCGCCATGGATCTACATTTGGAGACGGCAAAAGATCCAAAATATTGGGAGGCATTTCTGGATATGATGGTAAAAAACCGCTTCAACACGATCAGTCTTTGGAACATGCATCCTTACACTTACATGATCAAGCCAAAGAATTTTCCTGAAGCGAGTCCATGGACTGACAAAGAGCTGGCAGAATGGCAGCAACTCTACAAAGCTATTTTTCGCATGGCGAAGGAGCGAGGATTAGATACATACCTGGTGCATTGGAGCATATTTGTGAGTAAAGAACTTGCCGAAGCGCACAATGTAGCCAAGAAGAATTTTTTTCCCTACTACTATGTAGATGGCGATACCTCAGAGATTGTCCGAAGATATCTGCGTGAATGCGTAAAACAGGTATTGGAAGAATACCCCGACCTTGATGGTATTGGTATTTCACATGGCGAGGGTATGGCAGGTATGACACCACTGGAACGACAGAAGTGGATGGATGATGTACTGATAGCCGGAATGTTAGAAGCCGATCGACCTGTAAAGTTGATCCACCGGGTTCCATTTTCTTCTGGCACCTCGTCGGAAGGAGGTACCAGCAAAAATGTAGAAGTAGTAACCCGGGAGGCGATGGAAAAGCTTGAAAATCGTTTTGATGGCCCTATTTGGGCAGAAATGAAATTCAATTGGTCGCATGCCCACTCAACGCCAAAATTGGTGAAGGTACATGGTGGCAAGTTAGGAGACACCTATTTTGATCCACTACCTACCAATTATAAAATTACTTGGATGGCACGAAACGAAGACTTTTTCGCATTGAGGTGGGGTGTGCCAAATTTTATCCGCGAGCACATTGCTCTCAATGGCCGGGCATCGTACGTAGGTGGCTATTTCGTTGGCTCCGAATGCTATATACCTGCCAAGGACTATTTTACAGCTTCTACAAAGGCGGTGAATTGGAGCTATGCTTTTGAAAGGCAATGGCTCTTTTATAAACTTTGGGGTCGGCTTCTGTTTAATCCCGACACACCTGATACAGTTTTTCAGGCAGAATTCAACCGTCGATTTGGCAAGAAAGGAAATAATTTATTGAATGCTTATTCCTTGGCTTCATCAACCCAATTAAGGTTGGCTTCGCTCTACGATTCGAAATGGGATTTTACGCTATACAGTGAAGGTTTTATGGCTTTGCAAGGCGATTCAACCCAGTTCATTTCTGTTGATAGGCTCATTGAACATCCCACCATGGATCCTGATTATATTTCGGTAGGAGCATATGTAAATACAATGCAAGCCGGTGGCTCCTTCGGTGCTAATGCCATCACTCCCGTTGTATTGGCTGAAATGCTGGAACGCGATAACTTGGAAGCACTCCGCTTGGTAAGCGATATTGATGTTGCAGGCGATGCTACACTTCAACAGGAAGTGGCCGATATAAAGATTTGGGCTTACCTTGGATTGTACTTTGCTGAAAAATTGCGTGGTGC
>DAIQNU010000491.1:0-1989 GCA_036788235.1 Cyclobacteriaceae bacterium | reverse complement strand
CCGGATTGACCGGTATACTTAATTGTGGATTTGCCGGGGTGCTCAAGGGACGCCTGAAAAATCAGATTACAAGCGCAGCAAAATCAGGCATTGCAGAATATGATTTGAAAAAAGGTTTGACAGTAGCATTGATTTCTGGTATATTAAGTGCATGTATGGCCTTCGGTCTGGCATCAGGTAAGCCCATAGCGGATATTGCATTGAAATATGGCACCAATGATGTTTGGCAAAATAATTCCATTCTGTTTGTGATTTTATTAGGCGGCTTTACTTCAAACGTTATAGCTTGTGTTTATCTGCTTATAAAGAATAAACGTGGTTCTGACTTCTTTTCCGGGGGAGCTAAGCTGTTATTGAAAAATTACAGTTATTCACTTCTGGCAGGTTCGATATGGTACCTTCAGTTTTTCTTTTATGGAATGGGAACTACCTTCATGGGCAAGTATGAATTTGTTTCATGGACTTTTCATATGTCATTTATTATTTTGCTGAGCAATATCTGGGGGATATATTTAAAAGAATGGAAAGGGTCACCTGAGAAAGCGAAATTTACTTTGATCCTAGGTATTATCCTGATTATGCTTTCTGTGGCTTTTATTGGTTTGGGTTCGACCTTTAGCTGAAACTCATTTTTTTGGATTTTAAAAAGATCGAGTTCTTTTATCAAGTATTTATGTGTGATTCGGTGAATTTTAAGCAAATTACATGTTTTGATTTAATATGGAATTAATTTTTAGAAAACAGCCATAGTCTTTTTTGCCATTTAATTCATAAGCACCAATAAAAATATATGATTTATTGTAAATCGAATGTTACTACCTCTAATTCAATTTAGAACAAATTTGTGATTTAACAGTTACTTTAAAATTATTGAAAAGTATGAAGATATTTATAGCAGGCCGTTACCACTTATCGACCTACATTTAAATGGATTAGAACATTAGCAACCCTTACATCATGAAAACGCTTCACCGATCAACACCCAGTTCAGCTAACACTTTTTTAAATGTTTTCATCTTCAGCTCTGTTTTCTTTTTGGCATTAAGCGCCTGTGGTGATGACGATGCTTTGGATGATCTCGATTTGCCTGAATCTGTCACCTTTACACATCAGGCTACAGATCTTTCTCAGATGAAAGAATTTGGCCCCATCGGTCAGATGCGTGTAATTCCTAAGGTACATGGCGGATTTCTCATCAAAAATCCATTTCAAGCGACCGCAACCATTCCGGTTTATGCTATGTCTGAAGGGGTGATTATAAACATAGAAAAAGAAAGACGAACCCTGAATGATCATGGTGCGCCTGCCGAAATGCAAGGTATTGAATATTTTGACTATCATTTCGACATAGCATTGACAAAATCAGCACGCATGTACTACGGTCATGTTGCAGAGCTATCTGATGAAATTATCGAAAAAGCAGGGATCATTAGAGAAGGAAGAGGGGTGCAAAACCGAGTCAAAATTGAAGTAAAATCTGGGGATGTTTTGGGCTACATTGGCATTCTTGCTGGCCTCGATATTGGTATGTATGATCATGACCGCGAACAGTATTTTGCCAATCCCGGAAGATATAGCCAGGAATATAGATCGACCGTTAGTTATACCGACTATCTTACCGAAAGCCTGCGAAATCAGGTGTGGGAGATTAACCCCCGCACCGTAGAGCCCAGAGGTGGCACCATTGCTTACGATGTAGAAGGGACACTCTCTGGTAATTGGTTTTTGGAAGGTACAACCTCATTAACTGAATGGAGCAAGCAATTGGTTTTTGGAAGGCATGAGAGGCAAGGCGATCGCTTGACCATAGTGGATGCAAGTCCACTGGTAGATGGAGACGGAATACTCAATGATGGTCGAGCTTCCTACGTTTGGTGGGTACATGACAATGGCCCAATGCCTGATGGCATTACCACCGCTTCTGGAAAAGTCAAATACGGAGTAGCATTAAATCATAAATTTGCGCATGGTGAACCTGTGCCGGATGGT
>DAIQNU010000490.1:0-1994 GCA_036788235.1 Cyclobacteriaceae bacterium | reverse complement strand
AAGTGAAAGGAGCCATTGAGCAAGGTTTGCTGGTATTGTTAGGCATAGAGTCTGCTGACGAAAAGGAGGATATAGAATGGCTGAGTAAAAAAATAGTTCAGCTCAGAATATTTGCTGATGAAAATGGTGTAATGAATAAAAGTGTTGTAGAAATAGGAGGGAATGTACTGTTAATTAGTCAATTTACTCTACATGCAAGCACCAAAAAAGGCAACCGTCCTTCCTACATAAAGGCAGCCAGACCAGAGATTGCCATTCCAATGTATGAAATGATGATCGATCATTTGCAAGTACAACTGGGCAAGGCCATCCAAACAGGCGAGTTTGGTGCCGATATGCAAGTGAGTCTGTTAAACGATGGCCCGGTTACCATTGTAATAGATACTAAAAATAAGGTTTGATTATGAGTATAGAAGAAGCACAATCGAAGGTAGATGAGTGGATAAAAAATTATGGAGTTCGTTATTTTAGCGAGCTTACCAACATGGCCATTCTCACTGAAGAAGTAGGAGAACTGGCTCGGCTCATGGCCAGAACTTACGGAGATCAGTCTTTCAAGGAGTCTGACAAAAATCGCGATTTGGGAGATGAAATGGCCGATGTACTATGGGTATTGATATGCCTGGCCAACCAGACCAATGTAAACCTTGAGGAAGCCTTCAGAAAAAACCTCGAAAAGAAAACGACCCGCGACCAAAACCGGCATCAAAACAATCCAAAGCTTAAATAAAAAAAACGGGCTTTCGATCATCGAAAACCCGCTTTTAAACTATTTTTTTGATTTGAATTAGTTATTCATCGAGACAAGAAACTCTTCATTGTTTCTTGTGCCTTTCATTTTGTCTTGTAAGAATTCCATGGCTTCTTGCGAGGTCATATCAGACATGAATTTGCGCAGGATCCAGACGCGTTGAAGCATATCCTGATCCATAAGCAATTCTTCGCGGCGTGTACCTGATGATGGCACATCGATAGCAGGATAGATACGTCTGTTAGACAATTTACGGTCAAGCATAAGTTCCATGTTGCCTGTACCTTTAAATTCTTCGAAAATCACTTCGTCCATTTTTGATCCGGTTTCGATCAGTGCGGTAGCTATAATGGTAAGAGAACCACCATTTTCTACATTACGCGCAGCACCAAAGAAACGCTTTGGCTTATGCAATGCATTGGCATCAACACCACCCGAAAGAATTTTTCCTGACGAAGGAACTACCGTATTGTGCGCACGGGCAAGTCTGGTAATAGAATCGAGCAATATCACCACGTCGTGACCACATTCCACCATTCTTTTAGCTTTTTCAAGCACCATGTTGGCAACTTTCACATGGCGCTCAGCCTGCTCGTCAAAAGTAGATGAAGTAACTTCTGCTTTTACACTACGTGCCATGTCGGTAACTTCTTCCGGGCGTTCATCTATAAGGAGTATGATCAAATATACTTCTGGATGGTTCTCGGCAATGGCATTGGCAATATTTTGTAATAATACTGTTTTACCTGTTTTGGGCTGAGCGACAATCATACCACGCTGACCTTTTCCTATAGGACTAAATAAGTCAAGAATACGTGTAGAATAGTTGTTGGGGCTTGTGCTCAGGTTTAATTTTTCTTGAGGAAAAAGTGGGGTAAGGTATTCAAAAGTAACCCTGTCACGTATTTCGTCTGTTGTCTTTGCATTTACAGTTTCTACTCTTAATAAGGCAAAGTACTTCTCACCTTCTTTAGGGGGTCTTATTTGCCCACGAACTGTATCGCCAGTTTTTAGACCGAACAATTTGATTTGTGAAGGTGAAACATATATATCATCAGGACTGGCCAAATAGTTGTAATCTGCCGAACGAAGAAATCCGTATCCATCTTGCATGATTTCCAACACGCCTTCATTAAGAATAGCGCCATCAAATTCTTTGATGTTAAGTCTTTTTGGCTTGCGTTCTTCGCGTTCAGGCCTTTCAGGTCTGCTGCTTTCTTCGCGAGGTTCTTTAGGTTCTCTG
>DAIQNU010000489.1:0-2007 GCA_036788235.1 Cyclobacteriaceae bacterium | reverse complement strand
TGATTTTACTGGATGGCAAACCTGTACAAGGCAATATGACGGCAATTTTAAATCAGTTGCCAGCAAATGCCATTGATGATATTGAGATCATAACCGCCCCTTCGGCTCGCTACGATCCGGATGGCAAATCAGGTATTATCAACATTAAAACAAAAAAAGGTTCTACAGATGGCACGTACTTTCTTGTTAATGCCCGATTGGGTGCTCCCAGTATTGAAAATTTCGGGAATGAAAAAATTGCCCGGAGATATGGTGCTGATTTTACCTACAGTGTTAAGAAAAATAAGTGGGATGTTTCTATTGGCGCCGACTACAAAAGAGATGATATAGCAGGTTACAGAGATGGGACTGTGGAAACTTACCGGAATGACACCATTACTTCACTGCCCTCTTTGGGTGAAAGAAGCTATCGAAGAGAATCTTATTCTGGCCGGGCTTCTGCCACTTACAGCCCGAATAAATATCATGCTATAAGTGCTTCTGTTTTTGGAGGCATCCGCTCAGAAGAACGCACTGCTGATATTTTATACGATCAAAGCCGAAGAATTAATAATTCTGAGACACCATTCGAGCAATTTGGATATTTTAATAAAAACCTACGAGAAAGGCGTGGAGATTTTTTTATAGCCAGCCTTGATTATCAGCGCAGCTTCGACAACAAATCGGTACTTACAGCTTCGGCGCTTTATGAAAGGACGATATTAGGTGGCCCAACTTACAACCTCAACCTGAACCCCAACAACTTACTTGATACACTTGAATATCAAATAATGGATGAGTATAATCCATTGGACGGTTTTAGGGTCAATCTTGATTATGTATTGCCTTTAGAAAAAAACGCCAGGCTCGAAATAGGTTATCAGTATAGATACCTTATCCATGTAGGTCAATTTGCCTTCAATCAAAAAATAATTGGAAGCCCGGTTTTTACAACATTACCTGAGTTTGGTGGCAATATCGACTTACAAAGACAAATTCATTCGTTGTACACTCAATATAGTAAGACATGGGAGAAATTGAGTTTTAGTGCTGGCTTGAGATTGGAGCATACCGATAGACTATTGGAATCGCAAGATGGTGATTCATACACATTGGAGCTGTTAAACTTGTTTCCTTCGGTGAATGCCATTTATGATTTGGGCAAAAACTATCGATTAAAAGGTGCCTATAGTAGAAGAATCGAGCGTACTACCACCAGTATGATGAATCCGTTTTTAGCTCGAAGACACTCAGAAGTCTTGGAAGAAGGTGATCCTGAGTTACTGCCAGAATTAATTGATGCCTTTGAAATCGGTATTGTAAAAGAATTTGACAAGCACTCATTCTTTGCCAATGCATATTACCGACATACAGCCAATGTAATTAATAGAGTAAATAGTGTATTCAATGATTCTATTTTATACCGCACCTTTACCAATGCTAATAATGCGCAAGCTTATGGTTTGGAAGCAGGCACCGAGTTAAGAGCAACTAAATGGTGGAAACTATATTTAGGCGGCACCTTGTATCAATATGCCGTATCAGGTCAAATTTTTGGTCAGACTTTGAACCAGAACAGCTTAAATTATTCATTCAATATCAATTCTACTTTTGAGATTTTGCCAAGACTCGATCTACAATTTTCATTGAATTATATGTCTCGAACGGTTACCATTCAAGGAGAAGATTCTCGCTTTTTTATGCCAAATATCGTGCTAAGCAAAAGTCTGATGAAAGAACAAGCTTCTATAACCTTGCAATGGATGGCCATTGGTATGGGATTTCTGGATACAAACCAACAGCGCATCAGCAATTTTGGCAATGATTTTACCTCTTCTACCAACTATATCAAAGAAGTGGACATGGTCATGATTAATTTTAGCTATAGGATCAATGAATTGACCCGTAAATTGAAATTTAATAAGAGTGAATTTGGCGAACAGGAGTTTTAAGATGAGTTTTTTACTTGTTCTTTAAAAAATAAAGCCACCGTCATTCAACCTTAGTCAATTTATTTGCTACTTATTA
>DAIQNU010000488.1:0-2013 GCA_036788235.1 Cyclobacteriaceae bacterium | reverse complement strand
GCCATCCAGAGATTCGCCACAATCACATCTACGGCTATCATTTTTGAAAAGAGCGCCGGGCTTGCTTCAAATACTTCATACATGGCTGCCTGATTGGCACCGCCTCCAATCCAGCTGCCTGCAATAGTAGTCATACCTCTCCAAACGGCATCAGGCCCAGCACCACCCACTGTTTCTGGGGAAAAAATGGCAACAATTAAAATCGCCAAAGGGCCACCAACTACAATACCCAATGTGCCAGTTAAAAACATGATTACAGCTTTATTTCCCAGCCGGGCTATAGCTTTCAGGTCAATGCTCAAAGTCAGCAAAAACAAACTGGTTGGCAGCAGATATCGTGATGCAACAAAATACAAGTTGGAAGTCTCGCCATTGATTATACCTAATGAATTAAATATGGCAGGTATGAAATAGCAGAGTAGTAAGGAAGGAATATAAGTATAGAATTTTTTCCATAATGGATGTGCGCTCGATGAAGTTTTAAAAATGAGAGAAAGTATCAGCATGAGTATGCCCAATACTACAGCGTCGTTGGTAATCAGGGCTTCAGAAGTATGTTGATCCATTTAGTCTGTCATTTATTTTTATTGAAAAATGTACTTTCAGCAGGTGTGACCTTTAAGTTGCTCAATAGTTGATAAAATTCATTTAGTATCATGGCGGTAGCACCCCAGATCATTCTGCCATTTTTATCAAAACATGGCGCTTCAATGCTAATATTATTTCGGCTATAAGTAAAGACTTTTCGTATGGCAGGATCAAAAAGAAAAGAAAGTGGGACTTCAATGATTTCTTCAACCTCGTAACCATCGGGTTTAAAGGCTGTCGAAGAATCGTACCAAGATACATAGGGGTGTACATGAAAATGACTCACCCAGATATAAAGACTACTAAGCGCACCTATAAAATGTGTGCGCAGTGGTATAATCCCGATTTCCTCTTCGGCTTCTCGCAGTGCAGTATGGTATAAGTCTGGATCGCCTTCTTCAGATTTGCCACCAGGTAAGCTGACTTGCCCGCCATGTACGCCATTGTATTCGGGACGTTGGATGAGTGGAAAGTAAATTTCACCATCTTTTTCATAAAGCAAAAGCAGCACCGCACCATGCCTGGCGGGTCGATGCTCCAAAGGATCAGGGAGATGTCTGCGATGTTCGGGCGACATTTCTTTATGTGCTTCAACTCCGGGAAGGCTGGTATTGAATCCCGATTTTATTAATTCAACAAATGGCAGTAAGCTTTCATGCATTGTCCGTAAAAATATAAAAGAATTGCAACTGCCAAAACTTGTTGCTTTTAGTTCCATGCATTTCAAACTCCAAACAATGACATTTATGCCTCCCTTTTCAGGGTTTTATCCTAATATTAAATGGGTATTTTGGTGGAACTCCCGATTAATTGCTTAAGGACTCGGGTATTTTCATAACTTGTTCAATAGATACAATGCCTTCAGAACAACTGGCATCAAACAAGGAACTAGCCGCACAGCATACACCAGTTAGCAGGCAGCGCTCCATTGTCCAGTTTTCATGTAAGCCCATCAAAACGCCAGATGCAAAGGCATCTCCGGCACCTGCAGTTCCTTTTATTCTGTCCTTGGGAATGTTCAATGCAGATTGGTCATAAACATTGCCTTCCTTGTCAACTGCCATCGCTCCTTGCGGGAAGTGGACAATCACCCATCTGCGGATCCCTTTGTCAAGCAAACTTTGTGCGGCCTCCAAGGCACTTTTTCTATGGAAACTGTTGTTTTTGAATACTTCGATGCCTGAAACCTTAGAAAGCTCATATTCATTGACAAAAAGTATGTCAATAAAAGGCAACGAAGGAAGAACAATGGATTGAAACCTGTCGCTGGCCTCGCTCACCACATCGGTAGAAGTAATAAAGCCCATTTCTATGGCATTTTCAAAAACTTTGGAGGCAACGGTTCGACCGTTTTCCAAAATTTCGTCCATGGTATCGAGCAGGAGCATATAGCCCAAATGCAGGATTTTTGCCTGACAAGTAGTT
>DAIQNU010000487.1:0-2041 GCA_036788235.1 Cyclobacteriaceae bacterium | reverse complement strand
TGAGCGCCCTCAGGCATTTCATGCGCATAATCCCGAGCTGTACCAAACACTCACCAAATTGCTCAATCAAGATCCACTTTTGCGAATCAGGCAAAACTCAAACAATGCACAAGATACCAGGGCAGCTCTTGAGTTGTGATTTGAAAAAAAAACTATCGGTCATACTTTTTTCTGAAATGATCTATTAATTTCAATTCGACTTTATATAGCAATTTTCGAATTAAACTTTAAATCAGTATAATTTTCCACTAGTAAATCAACAACTTTCAAGGCATATCAAAATGCTGGGTAGGCTCAATTTGTATTGCGGAAGAATAATCAAATTTGTTTTGAATTAGTGTTTGATTACGGACTTCTGCGGGATTGTGCACAAAAATATTTACATAGACTTTAGTGCCAGCAGGAAAAAGATGATGCGACAATTGGGTGCTTGATTCAGTTTCTATCTCTGTCTCGGTTTTGCAGCAGTTGGGTTGTGTTTCAATAAAAAGTGATATAGCTGATAGGAAATCCGGATTATCGGATATTAGCATTTTGATCGCAAAAGGTTTTTGTGTTGTGAATTTTGCATTAGTTACCAAGTCATTATTAAGTAATGATATACTTGCAGATGGCATGGTAATGTGAGGAAGTTGGTAAAGCTTCAGTTCTTGCTCAATAAATGCGGGCATTTGACCACCAACTATGAATAAAGGCCCAACTTTTAATTTCCCAAAACCCTCTTTCTCGATCTCTAAAAAGTGTGTGCCAGCAGGTATATTTTTAAGTTCAAATCTGCCATTAATAGCCGTTGCAATAGATCTATTGCTTCCTTCAAGCCGCACTTCCACACCGTCTCGCTGAAGCAATTCTTTGCCATGAAGATCAACCAAATCTACAAAGCCCACCAAACTGCCATCCGGAATTTTACTTTCATCTATCACACAACCTTGGTGTGCTATGACAAAGCTGAACCCAAGAAAAACGATAAGTGTTTTACGCATATTTACCATATCTAATTGGGGACATTGGCTGCAGCCATATTAGATCCTTGTTTTTCAATATTATAGAAGTAGTCTTTGCCTGTAGAAAAATTCCGAATACTTAAATTGCATAAGCTGCAAGGGTACAGCCTGAAATATAATCTTTGGCTATTGTCAAATTGTGGTGATTCAAGGTGGTAAGTGAAATTGATGTCGTAATTATTGCTATGAATGACTGTTGAATGTGTGTAATTGTTGTAATCAACATTAGCAAATGTGTGGATGAATAGTCGAAAATATACAAGCGATTGGCCTGTATAGTTATAATTAAGCCGCGCTCTTCCATCGAATAATTTTATGCCTCCCAGATTTCGAGTGGATATGCTTAGGTTGCTAACTTCTACTTGTGGAATTTCAGCCATAACTATGGTTTCGGGTAAATAATAGCGGGCAGAACCGCCGGTAAATGTAATGCCGTGTTTTTGGAAAGTGCCACAACCTTCTTTTTGGGCGGTGAGGCGGTAAGTGCCCATAGGCAGATCTTCAAAAGTAAAATCACCATCTTGTGCTGTAAACGTTCGGAATATCTCCTGACCATTTTCTAATAAAATTTCAATGTTGCTGTGGTTATCTTTCAATTGACTGGTCTGGTTGTATAGCTGCACTTTGCCGTCAAATACGCCTATTTGCGGTTCAAAATATATGTAGGTACATGCCTGAAAAATACTTACCAAGCAAAATAGCAGGCAAGTAATACTAATAATGTTCAATCTATGTTTTTTATACATATTACGGCACATTAACTTGAATTACGTCTGATGGCGGACCTAAATCAGGATATCGCATGTTTTTATCTGTAGTATCAAAATAGCTGAAATTCCGCCTGTTTTCACCATATATTCTCAGGTAAATGCTTTCTCCACTTGTGAATTCGCTTATTGGTAAATTAATGACAAACGCTCTTTTTACCCCTGATGCCCCTTGAAAGTCCTGATACAAGGAAATTGTCGCCTGATAATTTTCTGGAGTAGGATCGGGCAAATGACTGTAAAAGACCCTAAATCTCAGTATTACCCACG
>DAIQNU010000486.1:0-2057 GCA_036788235.1 Cyclobacteriaceae bacterium | reverse complement strand
TACCACGGGTTTACACCCGTGGTTATTATAATTTGACCCTTTCAGGGTCATCTACTCCTTTCAGGTTTTGTTGTATATGGAAATTGAAAAGCAGTGTTTAAATAACAAAAATGAAGCAGTGACCTCTAAATTTTTCAGTAAATTCATGTGCGTAACTTTAGTTAATTATTTTAAAACATGCTGTTCAAAATGCTAATCGTGAACAGCATGCAGGTTTTTACTGATTACTTGGCGGAAAACTCGAAGCATCTTTTCCCCATTGTTTGTTGGGTTGCGCGCCCATTTCAAATGTCAAAGTACCACCTTGCATTATCTCCTCATGCCGTATCCATGAGCGCTCCAAAGGCTCTCCGTTCAATTGTACATTTTGTACATACATATTGCGCTCTAATAAATTATTGGCTACCACTTCAAATACTTTTGATGTGCTTCCCGGGATGTTGATTTGTGCCTTTTCAAAAAATGGTTTTCCTATTACATAAATTCCCTCAGCAGGATTAACCGGATAGAAACCCAAAGCAGAAAAAATGTACCAAGCTGACATTTGTCCGCAATCTTCGTTGCCACAAAGCCCAGCCGGCGTTTCATCGTATAGGGTATTGACAATTTCATGAACTTTCTCTTGAGTTTTCCAGGTTTGGCCGGCATAGTTGAACAGATAAGCCACGTGATGGCTGGGCTCATTGCCATGTGCATACTGCCCGATCAGACCGGTTACATCATGGGGTACATCATCGCCCATGTCAGAGCTTGCCAAAAACAGCGAGTCGAGTCGATCAGCAAAGCTTTCATGTCCGCCCATTCCTTGAATAAGGCTGCTGACATCGTGTGGCACAAACCAAGAATACTGCCATGAGTTGCCTTCGATAAAATCGCTGCTTTTATTGGCTGCATTGTACGGATCAAAATCTTTGCGCCAGCTTCCATCGGAATTTCTCCCACGCATAAAACCTGTTTCCGGATCTAATAGGTTCTCGAAAGCCTTGGCTCTTTGGCTAAAGTATTGATAATCTTCATCTTTGCCCAGATCCTTGGCCATTTGAGCTATACACCAATCATCAAAAGCATACTCCAGTGTCATGGCTACTGATATTACTGGTGCTTTGTCACGAGGTATGTAATTATAAGCCTTGAGATGATCAATTTCAAAATCATCTTGCATGGCACTAGTTTTCATGGCTTCGTATGCCAGCTCTACATCGTAATCTCTAATACCCTTAAAATAGGCATCGACGATCACAGGTATGGCATGGTAGCCAATCATGCAATTGGTCTCACTACTTGTCAATGACCATACTGGTAGCAGGCCATATTCGGTATATTGTGCCAACATTGATCGAATGAAATCATTCACCAGCTTTGGCTGAATAATGGTAAACAAAGGATGTGAAGCTCTAAAAGTATCCCAAAGCGAAAAAGTAGTGTAATTATCGAAGCCTTTGGTGGTATGTATTTTCTTGTCGGAGCCCAGGTAACGGCCATCGGCATCAGAAAATAATGTTGGAGCAATTTGCGCATGATACATGGCCGTATAAAAAACCTGCTTTCGCGTCTTATCAGGATCGCTTATATTTATGAGAGCCAAATGGCGATTCCATGTTTCCTCTGCTTGATTTTTGGTTTTTTCAAAATCCCAATGTGGAATTTCTTCTTGCAGATTATTGAGCGCTCCTTCTACATCTACCGCCGAAATACCCACTTTTACTAAGATGCTTTCCTGATCACCGGTTTTAAATTTAAGTGCTGCTTTTGTCGATCTACCTGATACTTTATTACCACTCGTTTGGGTATTGCCATCGACATTCAGGGCAATGCTTTGCATAGGTTTTGATAGTTGAGCTGCAAAGTAGATTTTCTGCTCATTAAAATATTTTTCATCTCTCACACCCCACCCTCTTGAATAGCGATAACCCGTAATCAAGCTGTCATTTACAACCTCCAGGCCAGTAGCAAGCACAGAATCGCTTACCAAACCGTGGAACAAATCGATTATGATCCTGGCCTCATCACTGGCCGGAAAAGTATACTTATGAAATCCGACCCTCGGACTTACAGTG
>DAIQNU010000485.1:0-2060 GCA_036788235.1 Cyclobacteriaceae bacterium | reverse complement strand
TCAGTTAGGGTAAGCTAATTCAGCAGCCAAATTTTAATTAAGATTTGCAGCTAGAATATTGCTTACTTCAAAACTTGAAAGTAGATATCATCACAGATAAGTAATCGATATTTGGCAGGGATTTATTCCCTGCTTTTTTTTGTTTTAGCAACACAAATTTGCCTTTGGATAGTTCTAAGCTTTATGAAGACTTTATTCATAATTTTATTGTGTAGTTTGATCATTGTTTTGAACTCCGCTAATAGAAACTTGCTTGCTCAGCAAGATGATACCTGGTCTTTGAAAAAAGAAAGGGATGGGGTTGAAATATTTGTGCGATGGAGAGAAGTAGCACAAGATCAAAAAGTGAGACAATTGCGGGCAGTTATGCACCACAGTGGTGGTAGCATCGACAATACCATTAAGCTTATTAAAGATGATGAGGCGGCTCTACGTTGGGTAAATCGTGCCGTTCAGTTTTATAGTTTTGATATTAAAAATGAACATGAATGGTTTACCTACTCTGAAATTAGCATTCCGTGGCCTTTTGAAAATAAAGACCTGATTACACATAATCGGTTGGTGCGAAACGAAACTTCAGCCAGAATAGAATTAGTTAGCCGGCCAGAGAAAGTACCAGAGAAACAAAAAATAAGTAGAATAGAATTGTTTAATGGTGAGTGGCTCATCACCGCTAATAGCAAAAATGACATAAAAATTGAGTATCTGATAATGACCGAAGGCCCACCCTTATTGCCGACATGGATTAGTGATCCATTGGTTGAAAATGCACTAATTAAAACAATGCTGGATATGCGGGCTGAACTTGATAATATTCTCAATAAAAAATAAGTGCACCTAGCCACATAAAAATGGCCGAATCTGCGAGCGCTGATTCGGCCTGATTTTTATCTATGTGTAAAAATAACCATGCTTTAATATACCCCGACCAAAAGATACTTTCAGCTACTGGTTTGGTGTTAAGCTTAAAAAGTAATTCAAAGATATAGGGGTGAAGGGAAGTATTCTATGACAAAAATCAGCTTCTGAAAAAATTTATAAGTTATTGATCTGGTCAACTCACTAAATGGTCGAATACCATCATGTATCAAAAAAAATCAGTTATGGATTGCCAGCTTTTATGCAGGACAGCCCATAACTGATATGTAAATTTCATGTTCAGCGTCAGCTTATAATTTCACCAGTTTTCGACTGGTATGCATGGAAGGTGTTTTAATGAAATACACATAACTACCAGCTTGCAGTTTACTTAAATCAGCTTGTATAAAATGCTCGCCGGCCATATACTTGCCTTGTGCGAGAGACATGACTTCTCTGCCTTTTAGATCGAAGAGTTGCAGCGAAACATATTCGTCTGCGTTGATAAAAAAGCTAAAGTTTACAAGATCTATTACAGGGTTTGGATAGCAGGCATTTAATTTAAATCTACTCTCTCTAAAATCGTCATTGAGTCCTACTACTTTGTCGCCAGTTAGTATAATGCGGTCATCAACCCATTCACTAAAGTATGTGGCATTTATGGCTTCATCGCTCGCACCCAGCCAATCTTTAAGCGCTGAAACAAACAACTGCCGATAGTCATATTGCTTGGCGGTATTTCCGTTTATAAGATTGGCCAAGTCAGGATTATCTCCATAAATTCCTGCGTTTACATATTTGCCAAAAACAAACATTGGGGCTGAGGTTCCATGATCACTTCCGTAACTTCCATTGGAAATAGCACGACGTCCAAACTCTGAAAAAGTCATGGTTAATACACGATCTTCGATGCCTAGGTTTTTAAGGTCATCCTGAAAAGCACGTACCGCCGATGATATGTGGTATAACAATGCAGAATGTATGCCCATAGTGGTATCATATGCTTCGACCTGCTGTGCATGTGTATCGAAACCACCTATGCGCACTAAAAATATTTTGGTATTTATACCTCCTTTCAACAGACGTGCCACCATTTTTAATTGCGGGCTAAGCCTGTTTCTGACGAGATTTTGTGGGGCATTGAAAGGATACAATTCAGGATAGGTCGTCTGACTATTGCTGCCATTTTCATACACATCTTT
>DAIQNU010000484.1:0-2102 GCA_036788235.1 Cyclobacteriaceae bacterium | reverse complement strand
ACAGGTATTTAAAATTTGTGGTTATAAGCTTAAACGAGATGCCAAAGATCAGTTTTTACAAGGCGACCAAATAGAAAACCTTGAAAAAAGTCAACCGGGCGATCTGGCATTCTTTAATAACGAATCTGGTAAAATCACTCATGTAGGTATTTTGCTGGAGAATGGTGAGATAATTCATGCTTCGGGCTCGGTACGCATCGACACACTGGATGAGCAAGGTATATTTAGTGCAGATATCAATAAGTATACGCATAATCTCAAAGGAATAAAGAGATTGTTATGAACATAAATAGCAAGGTATTAGTGCTTAATTTGGATTACAATCCGATTACCGTTTGTTCTGTACAAAGGGCTTTTTTATTGGTCTTTCTCGAAAAAGCTGAATTGATAAGAGAAAACAGCAAATATAGCCTACACTCCATAAATAGCACCTATGCCATGCCGTCCGTCATAAAACTCAAACGATATGTTTCCATCCCTTTCAAAGGTGTAATGCTGACCCGCGAAAACATTTTTAAAAGAGACAGCATGCAGTGTGTTTATTGCGGTGCTAAAAAAGAATTGACCCTTGATCATGTGGTACCCAAAGCCAGAGGTGGAAGATCTACCTGGACAAACCTGGTAACAGCCTGTAAGCGATGCAATGCTGCAAAAGGAGATTTTACTCCAGAAGAAGCAGGCTTAAAACTTCCTTATGCACCTTACAAACCATCTTATATAGTTTTTCTAAGAAACTTTGCAGGATATCACTATGATGATTGGTTGCCTTTTTTGGGCGGTGAAAATCTTAGTGATCTAAAAGTTGGGTGAATTAATTGAGCAATTTCTGTGTGTATCTGTGCTTTCTGTGAGCGAAAAAAAACAAGTAGGCTATAGCTTTTTTAGATGCCAGAACACATAAAACATTTCCAAGGCTATCTGTTTACTCATTCTATCAAATGCCTCAATTGCATCGTCTGTTTCTACATAACCACCAGGATCTTGATAATGTACAACAACCGTTTGCCAAGGTTTGGCTTTTTCTTCAAAAACAGAAAGCGCTTGATCTTGTAAGACTACAGGCAAATATCTACTAACTGGCAGACCTTTGTAATCATACTTTTTGGCGTAAATCAATTGTGGATTCAGATTAAAAGAATATTTTACCTGATACACATCATGGTTGTCAATATCAGACTTATAGACTATAAAACCACAGCGCTCTAAAGCCAAAATGGTTTCTGTAGGAATCGGCTCAGGCATAACACCCGCGCCGTAAACTTGAATATTATTTACTCCATAATAATAGGCTGCTGCCATGGCAAAAGACTGAGCCATAGGTGCAAGTACAGCTTGGTTATAATCATAAAAAACCAATCTAATAGGCTCGTTCCTTTTTTTCAAAACAATTAGATGCGCGGCTAGCTCGTCCAATACCTCTTTTCTTTGTTCTGGAATAGTACTATAATCAGGGTAAAGACTTCGTGCATATTTGTGCAAAATTGGATATAAAGGTCTGGGTGGTGCCATAGACATGGAAAAAAATACTGCTATTACCAGGCAATAAAATGCAAAACGCGCATCGAATTTGATTGAATATTGCCAGCCTTTACCTCTCATGTCCACACCAGTTTTAGTATTTATGCTTCAACAACCTATTTCGCCATTTACTGATCTGCCCTAATCCATTATCCTCATGTCCTTTTTGCAATAAACCATTAATATTTTCAAAATAAAAATCCGAAGCTACCAAAGCCGCCACCTCCATTTCTTCTTGAATTGCACCCTGATTTTTCTTCGGCTTCCAGTAGTCTTTCAAAAAATTTACATCATAAGTACCATCAACAAACCTGGGATGCTGAAATACAAAACTGCCTAACTCCAAAGTATTTGCTGGCCCGCTTATCCTAAATTCGCTGATGGCTCTCATCATTTTGGCCATAGCCTGTGATCGAGTATTGGCATGAACAATTAGTTTTGCAATGAGCGGATCATAGTAAACCGGTACTTCCATATTTACCCGGTAGCCATCATCTACTCTAACGCCATGACCCGCAGGAATGGTATAGTCGGTCAATATGCCTGGATCTGGCAAAAAACCGGCATTAGGGTCTTCAGCATAA
>DAIQNU010000483.1:0-2151 GCA_036788235.1 Cyclobacteriaceae bacterium | reverse complement strand
CGAACCTCCAATGTACACGAGCTGTATCAACTTGGCGAATCTTATGACATGCCCTCAAAAGCAGTAGATGCCATGAATGTAGAAGAAGTGCACATAGCTGTAGCCGAGGCCGCAAAAAGAGCTCGTGATGGTGAAGGTCCTACCCTATTGGAGTTCCGAACTTACAGATACAAAGGACACTCCATGTCGGATCCTGCCAAATACCGAACCAAAGAAGAGGTTGAAGGATATAAGAAGAAAGATCCGATCGAGCAGGTAAAAGATACCATTCTTAAGAAAAAAATAGCAACCGAAGAGGAATTGGAAGAAATAGATAAAAAGCTTAAAGCTAATATCATGGAAGCGGTGACGTTTGCTGAAGAATCTGAATATCCTGATCCATCAGAAGCGTACAAAGATGTTTATGTGCAGGAAGACTATCCTTTTTTGAAAGAATAGTTTGTCCTGATCAAATAGTATTCAAAAGCCGGTTTTTCTTACCGGCTTTTTTTATGCATTCTCTAGTAGATATTCTAATACCACATGCTACCTGGATTTCTTAAGATCCTATAATTTCACCTCTGTTTGTTCAAATATTCTTTTTTGCATCCTTAGCTCCAATGCTTTTATTTTCAAGCAATTATTTCAAATACGAAATCTACATCATTTTCTTACCTTCAATGCCAAGCAACACAATAACAAACTATTTTTGCAGTATATAGGTAGTAATCATTTATAAAGTCATGCAGAAATTTTCAATTGTTTTTTTGGCTTCAGTGCTTATGCTGGGAGCCACTATACTCAGGCCACTTGAAGCTGTACCTGAGCTCAATGCAAAAATCAAGGATTACCTTGATAAGGTAATGAATACAAAAGTAGACAGAGGCGAATGCTGGGATCTTGCCGCCGCAGCTTTGGCATATTCCGGTGCTTATTTCGACAGAACCTCACAAAAAACCATTTATCAGTTTGGCAAAGTCGTTGACCCAAAAAGGGAAACCATCTTTCCGGGTGACATAGTGCAATTTGAAAAAGTAGAATTGAGCTATGAAACCGAAGACGCCGTTTACACCGAAACTATGGGTCATCATACCGCCATTATTTATGAAGTCAAAGCGCCAGGTGTATTTGTTTTGGCACATCAAAATACCAGTTTTTCAGGTAAAAAAGTTGCTACGAGTGGATTGAATCTCGCTGATATCAAAAAAGGTAAAATGGTATTTTACAGACCTGTGGCATCAAAACCTTGATATCGAACTGAAGTAGGGTGAATTTGTGTTCTTTATAATCCTTTGATAAAGCTTACGGTAACTCAAAACAATCGCAGACGCTTGGAATAATATCGGAAATTAAATGTGCACTTTGGTGCTTGGTAGATCTGCTAGACCCAAGAAATTGCTCATAACAAAGCTTTGACCTATTTGCTGTAATGTGCGACAAAAAAATGTGAAATTGCCCACATTAGCGTTGAATGGTCAGAAAAAGCGATAAATTTTTTAGATAAAAGTAAAAAAACCCGGCTCAAGCTTTGATTTTATCTTTATAAGATCGACTTTTGTCCTCGCTCATTTATCCAAAATTATATTTTGATAAACAGCTTAAACAGACAATAAATTTTATGAGACTTTTTGGTTTACCTATTATTCTAACTCTAGTCGTGCTAGTCATTCGGATGTGTCCCAGATGAGAAAGGTAACCCATGGTTTCTGAAGGAATATAACAAAGCCTTTCTCATTGCAGAAAGGCTTTTTTTTAATCTATATGGAGAAAAATATAAACAAGTTTAGCAGACAAATTACGCAGGATGAGAGTCTTCCTGCCGCTCAGGCCATGTTGTATGCCATAGGCATGAAAGACGCCGACATGAAAAAAGCGCAAGTCGGAATTGCCAGCACAGGCTACCAGGGCAACCCTTGTAATATGCACCTTAATGCATTGGCAGACCAGATCAAGCAAGGAGTAGATCAGGCCGATCTCATGGGTCTTATTTTTCATACCATCGGTGTTAGCGACGGCATCACCAATGGTACAGAAGGTATGAAGTTTTCCCTTCCTTCACGCGAAATAATAGCCGACAGCATCGAAACCGTGGTAAGTGCACAATTTTACGATGCAGTGATTTCGGTTGTGGGCTGTGACAAAAATATGCCTGGAGCCATGATGGCAATGGCA
>DAIQNU010000482.1:0-2152 GCA_036788235.1 Cyclobacteriaceae bacterium | reverse complement strand
TTTGGAACCTGACTATAATGTGCTTGAAGGCATAGAAGTTTCGGGTTTTGAAAGCACCAGGCGAATCACAGAAATTGCTGGTGGGTTTGGGTTCTTGCCGGCACGTGAACTCACCCGATTCAATGATGTATCGTTGGTGCACTCCATGAATACCATGCCCGGTGTAAGAATGGAAGAGCGTTCACCGGGAAGCTACCGGATGAGCATTCGTGGTAGCACCTTGCGATCTCCATTTGGTGTACGTAATGTAAAAGTCTATTGGAACGACATCCCCTTTACGGAGCCTTCAGGAAGTACTCCGCTTAATCTAATGGATTTGGATAATATCGATAGATTGGAAGTAATAAAGGGACCGGCGGGTAGTATTTTTGGAGCCGGTATTGGTGGTGTTATCAATATGTCGGGGATGCCTATGTCGAAATCGAAAAGTGTTTCAGGCATTGGCTTTACAGGAGGTTCTTATGGATTACGGCGTTTCACCGCACATGCAGGCGTTTCAGGCGAAAATCATCGGCTGACGATAAGATACACCAATATGCAAGCGGATGGCTATCGAGACCATACGACTTTGGATCGCAAAACCTTGCAGGTTCAAGGGGCTTTTAGCCTGAATAGCAAGCAGACATTATCTGTTTTTATGCTCTATTCTGACTTATATTATGAATTGCCAGGGGCATTGAATCCGGCTGAATTTGAAAGCAATCCAGCACAAGCGCGTCCTCGTGCAGCGGAGCAACGTTCGTCCATCGACAACCAAAACCTACTTGCGGGTTTTAGTCTTGAATCAGCCTTCTCCGAAAACATCAGCAATAACACCTCTATTTACATTTCAGATGGACAAGTCGAAAATCCATTTATACTCAATTATAAACAAGACCGAATAGAAGGAATGGGTGGTCGCACTAGATTTAATTTCGACCTAAATACCGGTGCCGTAGAAACACGCTTGGTAGCTGGTGCCGAATACCAATATGGTAAAATCTGGACGCGAAACTATGGAAATGTTGATGGTTATCTGGACACACTACGGTTTGAAGATTTTATAGTGGCACATCAGGCCATGGCATTTTTACAGACAGAGGCAGAATTCTCTGGAGGTTGGATCGCCACAGCCGGCGGAAGCATCAATTATGTAAAATATTCTATTGATAGGGTAGTTGATGCGTTTACGGGTCAGCCCTCACCTTTTGACAAAGTCTTTAATCCAGTTTTTTCACCCCGACTCAGTTTGGTAAAAAAAATCAACCCTTTTATTTCGGCACATGCATCCATAAGTAATGGTTTTTCGCCACCGACTTCGCTGGAAATTCGCACCAACGAAGGCAGCATCAACGAAGATCTGGAAGCAGAAATAGGGATGAATTATGAGATTGGCATAAGAGGTAATATCAGAAATACAGGAATGCGATTTGATATAACAACCTTCTGGCTAGAACAAAAACAAACGATCATAAGCAGAACCGAAGAGGCAGGTACCGTCATTTTTGACAATTCGGGGGCTACGCGACAACAGGGATTGGAAGTACTCTTGGCTAATACATTTCTAGATGCGCCTGCTTCTTTTGTAAGCAGAGTTTTTACCCAGGCATCTTATACTTACAATCATTTCATATTTAGTGACTATGCCATTAATCCGAATGAAAACCTGGCAGGCCGCAGATTGACAGGTACACCTGACCATATTCTGGTGGTATTGGCCGACGTAGAATTAAATTCAGGTATATACCTAAATACTACCTTTAATTTCTCTGATGAAATCCCACTAAATGATCGTAACACTGTTTTTGCCGAAAAATATCATTTGCTCAATGCCAAGCTGGGCTATAGAAAAGACATTAAAGGAAAAATGACTTTGGATGTTTTTGCTGGTTCAGAAAATTTGCTGAATGAAAAATATAGTCTGGGCAATGATTTAAATGCCTTTGGCAATCGATTCTTTTCGCCGGCAGCCCCACGAAATTATTATGTAGGAATCAAACTTATGTTTCACAATGACTGACGACAAAAATCCACTCACCCACCCTTTTGATATCGATGAAATTAATCGACTGATTCGTTCCAGAAGATCGATTTATCCGCCCGTATATACCGGCGAAGTAATAGCCCGGGAAAAAATTGAGTTACTACTAGAAAATGCCAATTATGCTCCAAC
>DAIQNU010000481.1:0-2152 GCA_036788235.1 Cyclobacteriaceae bacterium | reverse complement strand
GGAATAGCACAAAATGAAGGTTATTTGCAAATCAACGATAAAACATCTGCGTACTTAGGGCAAGGTTGGACTTCACTTAGTCAAAGCCAAGAAGATTTGATTACGATTAGGCACCAGCTCACCATGACCAGCGGACTTGATGATGGGGTTGCAAATAGAGATGACTATAGTCCTGAGAATCTCATTTATAAATCGGCACCCGGTACACGATGGGCTTACCATAATGCCCCCTATACCCTATTGCAATCGGTGGTAGAAAATGCTACAGAAACAGTGTACAACACTTATTTCAATAGCAAGCTTAGAAATAGAATAGGCATGGACGGATTTTGGCAAATGAGCGGTTTCAACAAGGTATATTTTAGCACAGCACGGTCTATGGCCCGCTTTGGATTGCTGGTGCTGGCTGAAGGCAAGTGGCAGAATGAAGAGATTTTGGGAGATAAGGCTTTTATTCAAGACATGATCAAAACTTCTCAAGATATCAACCAAAGTTATGGCTATTTGTGGTGGCTCAATGGCAAATCCTCCTTTATGTTACCTCAAATACAGGCTGTATTTCCGGGAAGTTTCAATCCCGATGCACCCGTAGATATGGTGTCAGGTTTAGGCAGGGACGGTCAATATCTGAGTATTGTGCCATCTCAAAACATAGTTTTGGTAAGAATGGGTGAAAACCCCGATGGGTCATTGGTTCCTATGACTTTTCAAAATGATATCTGGAAAAAATTGAATGAGATAATTAAATAGTGGTCAACGTTATTCAGAAAGCATCAGCTAATAGCTCATTGCTCATAGCTGAAAGGTGAAAGCTCAAAGCTCAAAGCTCAAAGCTCAAAGCTGATATCACGGATCAACGCATCACGCCTTACGGATCACGGATCACGCATCACGCCTCATTATGGCATTAATTTTTATTAAAACTCTACCAAACTTCATTTCTCCTTGGTAATATTGTCGGAATTATAACTGATTTTTTCAATATCGACCAAAATTCCAACCTCATGCTTACTGATCAGATACAGGAAAAAATAGATGGCAAGACAAAACCACTCGGGTCGCTGGGTAGGTTAGAGACTCTGGCCTGGCAAATATGTACCGTTCAACAAACTTTACACCCATCGCTAAACAAGCCACATGTGGTGGTTTTTGCCGGTGACCATGGCATCACCGATGCTGGGGTAAGCGCTTATCCTCAGGAAGTTACCTACCAAATGGTTATGAACTTTTTAAATGGCGGCGCTGCTATCAATGTCTTTTGCCGACAAAACGACCTGGATATAAAAATTGTGGATGCGGGGGTGAAATTTGATTTTGAGCAACATTCGGCGTTGATTAATGCGAAGATTGCCAAGGGTACCCAAAGCTTTTTAACAGGCGATGCCATGTCTGCTGAGCAGTTGGCTGATTGCTTTGATGAAGGCCAAACCATTGTAGAACAAGTACATGCAAGCGGTTGTAATGTGATCGGTTTTGGTGAAATGGGCATTGGCAACACCTCAGCCGCGGCTATGATCATGAGTGCACTATGTGATATGCCGCTCGAAAATTGTATTGGTAGAGGCACAGGACTTAGTGATGAACAATTGAAAAGTAAAATAGAAACGCTAAAAAAAGCCCAAGAATTTCATGGTGAGTTAATTGAGCCTGAGGAGATTCTAAAGGTGTATGGCGGATTTGAAATTGCACAAATGTGTAGTGCCATGCTTACAGCAGCCGAGAAAAATATGTTGATTTTAGTAGATGGATTTATCGCCAGCAGTGCGTATTTGGTCGCTTCGTTTATAGATCCAAGTATTAAATTGAATTCTATTTTTTGTCATTTATCAAATGAGCATGGCCATAAATTTCTGCTGGATTACCTGGAAGCTGAACCATTGCTACAACTTGATATGCGACTGGGAGAAGGAACAGGCTGTGCGGTGGCCTACCCTATCGTAAAAAGTGCCGTGGCCTTTATGAATGAAATGGCAGATTTTGATGGTGCAGGTATATCGAAAAATGAATAAGAAATGATTAAAAAGGAAATCAGGTATTTTTTTACGGCATTGATGTTTTTTACTCGAATTCCTTGTCCTGCATGGGTCGACCACAGCGAAGAATATCTGCATAAATCCAGAAAATACTTTCCTCTGATTGGCTGGATCGTGGG
>DAIQNU010000480.1:233-2157 GCA_036788235.1 Cyclobacteriaceae bacterium | reverse complement strand
GCTTTCTAAAAAATAAATTCCCAGCCGATCGCCTCCAAAAAGGATGTCTGATGTATCGACGCCATATTTATTGAGGTCTTTTATCGCGGCGAGACCTAAATCGTTTTTAGGCAGGCGCGATACAAAAGATGCTTGCATGCCATAATTGGCCAGTGAAACCGCAACATTGGCTTCACCTCCGCCAAATGTCATTTCCAGTTCAGTGGCCTGATGAAAACGTAAATACCCCGGCGTGGCTAGGCGCATCATGATTTCTCCAAAAGTGATTATTCTCTGATTCATAGGTAATAGGTAAAATCAAAACTTGAAAAATTCCTTAGCATTGTTATAACTTATATTTTCGACCATTTGTCCCAGCCAGTCCATTTCGGGTGGCAGTTCTCCTTTTTCTACTTCGGCACCCAGCAGGTTGCATAGTATACGTCGGAAATAGTCGTGCCTTGGGAATGACAAAAAGCTGCGCGAATCAGTAAGCATACCTACAAATCGGCTCAGCAAACCGAGATTCGAAAGTGCATTTAGTTGCCATTGCATAGCTTCTTTTTGATCTAAAAACCACCAGCCTGAACCAAATTGAACTTTTCCTGGTGTAGTACCATCGTTGAAATTGCCGATCATGGTGGCAAAAAGATAATTGTCGGCAGGGTTTAGATTATACAAAATGGTCTTGGTCAACTGGTTTTCATTGTCAAGAGAATCAAGAAATTTGGATAATGCTCTGGCCTGATCAAAATCGCCGATTGAATCGAAGCCAGTATCAGGGCCAAGCGTTCGCAACATGCGTCTATTATTATTGCGCAAAGCTCCCAGGTGAAATTGTTGAGTCCATCCCTTGGCATGATCCATAATGCCACCATACACAAGCATAGCCGACTTAAATTTCAATTGCTCCGTATGGGTTAGGTTGTATCCACTTCTTATTTTTAGAAAAATGGCTTTGATTTCGTGATCATAGAAATCTTCGGCATAAATCTGCTCCAAACCATGGTCAGAAAGCCGGCAACCCATTTTATGGAAGAAATCATGTCTCTTTTGTAAGGCACTAATCAATTTTTCGAAGCTATCGATATCTACATTTGCTACAGCCCCAAGCTTGTCCAAATAGGCATTGTATGTTTCGGTATTTTCTACTGCCATAGCTTTGTCCGGCCTGAAAGTCGGCAATACTTTTACACCGAAATTGTCATCAGCTATTTTTTTATGATATTTTAAGTCGTCAGCCGGATCGTCAGTAGTACACACCACGCGTACATCAAATTGCTTCAACAAACCCCGACTTGAAAAATCTGATTCCTGAAGTTTGGCAGTACAGGTATCGTAGATTTCGCGGGCAGTTTCTTTTTTGAGAATTTTGTTCACACCAAAAGGCCGCTTAAGCTCCATGTGTGTCCAATGGTATAAAGGATTGCGCATGGTATAGGGTACAGTCTCGGCCCATTTTTCAAATTTCTCAAAATCAGTGGCATTGCCTGTAATATAGCGCTCGTCTATGCCATTAGTACGCATCGCCCGCCATTTGTAATGGTCACCATTCAACCATATTTCGGTCAGAGAGCTATATTTTTTGTCATTGGCTATTTCATCAGCCGGTAAGTGGCAGTGATAGTCGATAATTGGCATTTTCGCCGCATGCTCATGGTATAGTCTTTCTGCTGTTTTTGATTCGAGCAAAAAATTTTCATCAAGAAACTTATTCATAGCAATATTTTATTTTTCGATAAAAAGTGGTTTTAAATGACGCTCATAGAGATTGTAGGTCACATTTTTTGCTACAACATCCTGATACTTCACCAAAGCATCGGTATAGGTTTTGCCCATTTCGGCTGCTACCTTAAAGGAGCAATGGATCAATTGCCTGAATTCTGGATTGAAATCCGGATGCTGCTGTTCATGCCTAAGTGTATTGGCTATTTTGGCGCCCGAC
>DAIQNU010000480.1:0-223 GCA_036788235.1 Cyclobacteriaceae bacterium | reverse complement strand
GACCATGTATTTACTTCTTCAACGGTGGGTAAGTTTTCTTTATGAACATCGATTACGGTGCTATATGGGCCGGTGAGTTCGTCGAACCTACCCATGGCTTTCTCATAGACTTTTCTGGCAATTTCCAATCCTTCGCCTTCAGATTCAGCCAGTCCGATCAATTCTTCCAACCAGGTGGTTCCGGCAGTTTTTACATGCACCCCTGCACCATGCTTGCTCGTCA
>DAIQNU010000479.1:0-2169 GCA_036788235.1 Cyclobacteriaceae bacterium | reverse complement strand
AATTAATTATCGAAAATTGCTCGATCCATAAACAACATAAAGGGAAGCGCTGTTTATCCACCTGATAATATTTTTACTAACAGCGTTTGATTTCTTTACTCAATAGATCGGATTGAAATATCTCAAAAAAACAGCCTTTTACCCGAGTTCGTTTCTAAAATTTAGGCTGATTTTTTAATCATTACTTTTTATACCAACATTCAATCTCCCATATCTCAATTCAAACTTCGGTATGCCAATGGCGTCATCCCCACTTTAGATTTGAACAAGCGATTGAAATATTGGGGATATTCAAAGCCAAGTGCATAGGCGATTTCATTTACGGTATCGTTGCTGTTGAGCAATTTGTTCTTTGCCTTGTCGATGATTTCAAGATTTAAATATTCTTTGACGGTTTTGCCTGTTTCTTTTTTTAACACATCACTCAAATACCCGGAGGACAAATGGAGTTTTTCTGAAAAATATTCTACCTGCGGCAGGCCATCTTTTGCCAATGAATCTGAGTCGAGATAATCCTGCACGAGCCTTTCGAAATTAGAAATCAGATCCAGGTGTTGTTTTTGACGAGTGATAAACTGCCTGGTGTAATAGCGCTGTGAATAATTTAAGAGTTGCTCTATGGACGTGCAAATTACCGCATGGCTATGCTGGTCCAGTTTGCTTTTGTATTCCGACTGAATGCTTTTGATAAGCGTATCCAGCATTTTCTTTTCTTCATCTGAAACATGCAGTGCCTCACTTACACTATAGCTAAAGAAACCAAAATTCTTAATTTTCTTGCCTAAGTTGGAGGGTAAAATTAAGTCGGGATGGAAAAACAAGACCCAGCCATGAAAATTTATTTCTTCATTGGGCTCACCTATTGAAAAAACTTGACCCGGAGCCATAAATATCATGGTACCCTCTTCAAAATCATAATATTGCCTTCCATAATGCAAAGAGGAAGGGGCAGGGTTTTTTAGACTTACAAAATAAAAACTGGTCACCATGCGAACATTGAAATACTCAGGCTTTATGGTGCACTTTGCATAATCTATTACCGTGATAAGCGGATGCTCGGGTTTTTCCAAACCCAACATTTGATGCAATTGGCTTACCGATTGAATATTAACTATTTGGTTCATAGTTTCATTAGTTCTGTAGTATAAGTTGTAGCCCGTTGGTGGGCAAAGCCATCAACTACCCAGCCAAAAGTACCCCATATAAGCAGACCAATAGCCAAGCCATGCCACCAGTCACTTTTGCTCCAAAGACCTATGCCAATGCCCAGTAATAGCAAAACCGTCCAGGTGATTTTTAATGGAAGCCACCAACTATTGACGCCCCCCGATCCTTCGAAGCGTTCGATTTCTTTCAATTTAAAGGCTCTATTGTCATGAGCATATTCCGCAGGCAATTCAGTCAGTCTTTTTTGGTTATTCACTGCTTTGAATCCACCTGCAAATAAACCAAGTAAACCCAAAAATAGCAGCGGATAGAACAATCCCCGCACCAAATCATTCGAGTGCATATTTTTCCAGATAAAAGCACAGATAATTAGAATTACCAATCCTGCTACAGCTAAACTTAAAGCTTCATTGCGCTCGCCCTTGTAATACCACACCAATGTTTCTGCAAAGTCCATCTACTTTATCAAATTTAAAGTAAGCTTATCAAACATTCGATCTGACAGGAGCCTACGTAAAAATAAAATCATTTTAGCTCCTTTTCCGGTCGCATATCTGGTTTTTGGTTTAGCTGCCAAGGCTGCTTTTACAATTGTTTTTGCAACTACTATAGGTTGTGAGCCTTGGGCATCTGCTTTTTCGAGCATTTTTATGTGTTTTTGAGCCAATTCTTTGTAAGCAGTATTTCCTGAGACTTTCATTAAATTATCTCGAGCTATGCCATTCCATTCGGTTAAAATAGCACCAGGTTTAATGATGACAACATCAATATTAAACTGTTTCAATTCCAATCGCAAACTATCGCTCAGCCCTTCAAGTGCATACTTTGTCGCGTGATACCATGCACCATGAGGCTCGCCTATGCTACCACCAATAGACGAAATATTTATAATTCTGCCAGCTTTTTGTTTTCGCATCTGAGGCAATATCAGTTGTGTCAATCTGGCTAAGCCAAAAATATTTACTTCAAATTGATATTTGGCTTCATCCATCGGCACGTCTT
>DAIQNU010000478.1:0-2169 GCA_036788235.1 Cyclobacteriaceae bacterium | reverse complement strand
TACATAAAATTCCTTAACATCTTCGGTATCAGATCTTCGCAGATCGATCTTTTTCTTTGCCCTTTTTACGGCTTGTAAAAACCTGGCATATTCTACAGGCTTAATAATATAATCTGTAACGTTTTTTTCAAAAGCTTCGAGCGCATATTCTTCAGCAGTCGAAATCAAAACGATTTCATATTCATCTTCAAGGGTTTGTACGAATTCCATTCCACTCATTTCTGGCATACGAATATCCAGAAAAATAATGTCAATCAATTCGTCCTTAAGATAGTTGCTGGCATCTATGGCATTCTCGAACACCTGACAAAGCTGTAAGTACCCCGTACGGTCAATGTGCTTTGCTACCAAATCTCTCGAAAAAGCATCATCATCAACAACAATACATTTATACTTATATTCTACCATAATCTACAAAGCAATGCCAAAGTTTTCAAAATTTAGTCTGACAACCTGCGGGTTTACATCAGAAGACCAAAGCTCTATTGTGTATTTATGACAATAATTGGCAGATAGTTTTGAAAAAGCAAGAAAAGATACAAAGTTACTTTTGTTATTTATAAAAATAATTATCTCAGAGTTGTAATTAATTTTCTTTTTGGCTCCATAAATACCGAAATTGCCGAATATTCATACACAAATCGGATTAAAAGTACATGCTAATAGATACCTACAAACATAAAGGAATGCGAAAGGGCTTGGTGCGGAAACTTGTAGAAAAAGGCATAAGCAATGATGCAGTGTTAAAGGCTATTGAGAAAGTACCCCGACATTTTTTTTTCGAGACTGCTTTTCTGGAGCACGCTTATCAGGACAAGGCCTTTCCTATAGGAGAAGGCCAAACCATTTCGCAGCCATTTACTGTCGCTTTCCAAAGTGAACTACTTGAGCTAAAAGCCGGAGACAAAGTATTGGAAATCGGTACCGGATCTGGTTACCAATGTTGTGTTTTGCTGGAGCTCGGCTCACGGGTTTACACCATTGAATACAATAAAAAACTTTTTGAAACATCGAAAGCATTCTTACCAAAAATCGGTTATAATGCGGTTTTTAAACATGGCGATGGTTCTTTAGGATGGCCTCTTTATGCTCCCTATGATAAAATAATAGTAACGGCAGGAGCACCTAGTGTGCCTTCAGCATTGATAGAGCAGTTGAGCATTGGTGGCATCTTGGTGATTCCAGTAGGCGACACAGATCACCAACGTATGATTAAGCTAACTAAAATGTCAGAAAAGCAAATCTATAAAGAGGAATTTGACTACTTTAGATTTGTGCCCTTATTGGGAAAAAATGGCTGGAACAATTGATACCTATGGAAAAAATAAGAAAACCAGTAAGTGCCTCTTTAGCAATAAAGTCTGAGATTTTACTTCCAAATGACACCAATACCATCGACAATCTAATGGGTGGCCGATTAATGCATTGGATGGATGTAGTGGGTGGCATTTGTGCGCAAAGGCATTCGCAATGCCTGGTAGTGACGGCCTCTGTCGATAATATTTCATTTACCAGGTCAATACCTCTTGGCAATGTAGTAACCATGGAAGCAAAAGTTACCAGGGCTTTTAATACTTCTATGGAGGTGCACATCGTGGTTTGGTCAGAAGATTTGCCAAACGGACATAAAGTAAAAAGCAACACGGCTTTTCTAACCTATGTAGCCGTTGATAAAAATGGCCAACCTCTAATTGTACCTGAAGCAATACCTGAAACTGAGGAAGAACAAACACTTTATGAAGGCGCACTGCAAAGAAGGCAGCTAAGGTTATTGCTGGCCGGACGTATAAAGCCAGAAGAAGCCCCGGAACTAAGAACCATTTTTTATCCTTGACATTCACTTAGGTATTTACTTAAGCACGATTACAATTAACTTATGGAAAAAGACACTTATCATTTATTAAAAAATATATATCAGGATGACCTCTACATCATTGAATCGGTGGCGGATGTTGTGAACGCAGATTTATCCTTAGAGGCATCGAAGTCTGTAGAGTCAGTCATTGAAAATAAGAAACCAATTGCAGCAGAAGTGAAGCCTATTGCAGCAGAAACTAAGCCAATAGAAGAAGTAAAAGAAAAGCCTGAGAAACAGGAGATGAAGGAAGTAATCGAAGTAGAGGAACCTTTAGCCACATACGCCCAGGCAATTCCAGAAAGCTCCCAGAC
>DAIQNU010000477.1:0-2178 GCA_036788235.1 Cyclobacteriaceae bacterium | reverse complement strand
GGCTCATTGCCTTTGGCAGTAAAATCAATCCCTTGGTCTGCTTTTTGCAAGTAAAAATCCTCATTGACCTCTGGATTTTCTTCCATCAATTCATGGCCTGTCTTTTCGGTAGATGAGGTTACTTCTTTTCCTTTGCAAGCAGCAAGGTATAAGGCCAGGACAACAATAAGGGTGGGTATGAGGAGTCTGGATGGTTTCATAATTTTGTAGTCAAGAATGAATAATGCAATTTACAAATCAATAATTGAATATAATATATTTATACTCAAGCCTGTTTATTTTGTTTTTGACTTAAGTTTAATTCAACTAAAATAAACCATACAAACCAATCATGATGATTTCTCGAATTTTTTCAATTTTCTTATTGTTTCAAATATTGTTTTTTGACATACAAGCTCAAGCTCCGGCGGCTAACGCAGATTTTTGGCAAAGCTATAAGGCTTTTAATGCTTCTTATGAAATGGCTGGCCTTAGAATTTCCGATCGTTTTGCTGCCAAAGGGAAAGCTTTGGGAGAAGTAACAACCGTGAAAGAAGCCTCTGGTATTGTAATGAGTGTAAAAAACCCCGGAATGCTGTGGGTACACAATGACAGTGGAAATCCAAATGTGATCTTTTTACTTGATAAAAATGATGGTTCGGAAGTTGCCCGATACAGACTCAATGGTATAAACAATATTGATTGGGAAGATATAGAAATAGGCCCCGGCCCAGATGAAAATGAAACTTACTTATACCTGGCTGACATTGGCGACAATAAGGCGAAGCGCCCACAGGTTCAGATTTATCGATTTGCAGAACCCGTTTTTGAAGAAGCTCACCGAGGTAAACTCACTGAACTGGAACCAGAAAAGGAAGTGATCAGATTGAAATACCCCGATGGTGCCCTTGATGCAGAAACACTACTGCTTGATCCACGTACACGTGATATTTACGTTGTAAGTAAAAGAGAATTAAGGGTAGGAATATACATAGCACCCTATCCTCAAAATACGGAGGAAGCTACCGAACTCAGAAAGCTTGGCAACATACCGGTTATGTTTGCGACGGGCGGAAATATTTCTGCTGATGGTCAAAACATATTGGTTCGAACCTATCATCATATCTACAATTGGCAACGAAAAAATGACGAACCATTGTGGGAGACCTTTCAACGTCAACCTGAACGATTGCCATACGACCCGATGGAGGCTCAGGGTGAGGCCATTTGCTGGGATGATGAAGGTGGCTATTATACACTGAGTGAGCATGCCAAAGGTGTAGTGCCCCAATTGTACTATTATAAAAAACAGATTGACTAGAATAAGCAATTGTATTTTTGATCAAGAAACCCTTCCTAAAACGCAATTATCAAACAGATGCAAGATCAAGAAGTAGGGAAAATTAAAGAAAAAATCTATGCTTATTGCGCCTATCAGGAGCGATCGGAATTTGAAGTGATGCAAAAATTAGCTGAATTAGGTTTATCTGTCGATGAATCTGAGAAAATGCTTGTACACCTTAAGCAAGACAATTTTGTAAATAACCAGCGTTTTGCCTTTGCCTTCGTGGGTGGCAAATTCAGAATAAAAAAATGGGGGCGACTAAAGATTAAATCTGCTTTGAAGCAATTCGGCATTGAGGCGAGCTTAATTGCACAAGCTATGGATCAGGAAATTGAAGAAGAGCAATATTTGGAAACACTCACTGATTTGGCCATCAAAAAAAATGAAAGCATTCGCGACAAAGATGCGGTTCAGAAAAAAGCAAAGCTCGTCCGCTATTTAGCTGCCAAAGGTTATGAAAGCGAGCTTATCTGGGAGGTAGTGAACCAGTTGGCTTGATTGGTGGATTAAGGGTCGATATAAAACTAGTTTCTGAAAATGGATATAGAAAAATGTGACTTTCCTGGAAGTAATTGGCTTGCGGAACCGCCAAAGACCGAAATGGGCTCTGCGCAAGGTGGCTTTGGCGCGGCATACCATTTAAAATAATGGATACAATGGTTGGCATGCAGGATAGCCTTGTGTGGCTGGTTTGAGCGCCGGGTATGCGGGACACCATAAAAATAAGGTTTAAATTTTCCTGAATGATCAATCCAGATGAAAAAGCGGTTGCTCGGGTATAACGTAGCGTATGATCACTACCCTGCCTGAAACCTCTTCTAAAAATGGCCGGAGTATTTTTTCGGCATTGGTTT
>DAIQNU010000476.1:0-2181 GCA_036788235.1 Cyclobacteriaceae bacterium | reverse complement strand
ACCAAAATATCATTGAGCTCCATGGTGGTTTTATTGATATTTCGAAGCAATATTCCAGCAGTTTTTTCATTATCCTTCATCATGTACTTAAATGAAGCCATGGCTTCTACGAGGTCATTAACAGCAGGATCAACATGCTCGCTTTTGGTTTTGAAGTCGCTCAACAACAGATTAAGATTTTTAATGGTAACACCCAGGTCTTCGGCAAGTGGTGCGCCTTTCTCTGCTAGAAACTCTGTAATTCCTGCTTCTATATAAGAATCCAATGTATCACCTTTTTGCAGCATGCTCGAAAAATCATTGTCAACTTCCAGATCGAGTGCCTTACTACCCAAAAAATCAGTATTTGCAAGTTTGGCTACGGTGCCTTTACCCATTTTTATAGATTTTTCAACATCAAATCTTACCAGTATTTTATTTTCTTTATTCTGCAATATGGTAATATCGCTTACACGACCCACAGCGAGGCCATTTATTACGACCGAGTTAGACACCCCAAGTCCACCGGTGTCATCATATACAGCAAAATAATGATTGGTACTTGATAAAAGGTTGATACCCTTGAGGTAATTGAATCCGAAATACAAAATGGTAAGTGAAGCAATGGATATAATACCCACCTTTAATTCTTTAGATATTCGCACGGTTGTCTAGTTAATTGATTCGATGTTGTTTTTATAATCTCTAAAAGCTCTGAAGATGCCCGAAGCAATATACGATTGTCCGACAGGATCGTTAAGGTATTTTTCTTCGTTGGCATTACTCAAAAAGCCTACTTCTACTAATACGGAAGGCATAGAAGTTCGGTACAAAACCCAGAATCCTGCTTGTTTTACACCCCGACTGTGCCTGCCTACTCTGTCTTTAAATTGTGTCTCTATGTTGTTGGCCAACATTAAGCTGTTTTCAAGATAAGCATTTTGATATAGACTAAAAAGAATATGTGATTCGGGCGACTTCGGATCAAAGCCTTCGTAGCGTTCTTCATAATTTTCTTCCAGCATGATCACTGAGTTTTCTCTTTTGGCCACTTCGAGGTTAGCCTCTGAAGTATGAAGACCCATCACAAAAGTCTCGGTGCCATATATCCTCGTTTTGGTTGCCAGTGTGGTACTTGCAGGTAACGAATTACAGTGTATAGATATAAAAGCATCAGCTCCGTTGCGATTGGCAATTTGCGCTCGTTCTTCCAATGGTATGAATGTATCGTCGCTTCGGGTATAAATTACCTTCACGTCTTTGATGTATTTATTAATGATTGAGCCTACTTCGAGCGAAATTTTTAAAGCAATATCCTTTTCTTTTGAAAATGCTCCAACTGTTCCACTATCTTTGCCGCCGTGTCCGGCATCTATGACAACTGTTTTGACTTTGTATTCACTCCTTTTCAGAGGACTAAAGGAACCAAATAAAAGTATGAGGGACAATCCTAATAATTGGATAATATTTCTCATTACCATGCCGTTGTTAATTCTCAAACCGGAAATTTTACGTAAAATTGAAAATTTTTCTGCAAAACTGAAAAAACGGGTGCACATTTTAAATTATTGTGTGTTATTATTTTCAATATTTATTTGCACGATACTCATCTCTGCAAGTGCAAATGCTCAATTACTTCCTTTGCCTGGAGATAGTGTTATTTACGACTATACACCTGAAAGGTCTCTAATCATTGCCGATTCTATACCTGAGCCGATCATACTGCCTAACACTACAGATTTAGATGCCGATACATTACTTTCAACTGATGTACTCGACACTGCAAAACAAGACATTGATTCTGCTAAGGTGGCAAAAAAAGGCGACATTGAAACTACCATTAAATATACTGCCAAAGATTCTATCCGCCTCGATATGCCCAAAATGATTGTTGAGCTCTATGGAGATGCGAAAATAATCTATGGAAACATTGAGCTCGAAGCCGCCGAAATTCAAATAAACTATGCCACAAAAATCATTACTGCCAAAGGCGTGCCAGATACTTTAGGAGTAATGCAAGGCAAGCCGGTGTTCAAAGAAGGTGCCGAAACATATTATACTGATGAAATGATGTACAACTTTGATACAAAGAAAGCGGTGATCAAAGGCGTAGTAACTCAACAAGGCGATGCCAATATGCGCGGCACTCGGGTATTTAAAAATCAATTTGATGAGCTTTATATTTCAGACGCTATATATACT
>DAIQNU010000475.1:0-2181 GCA_036788235.1 Cyclobacteriaceae bacterium | reverse complement strand
AGAATTACTGTAACGTCAGATTAACCATTTGATCCAGTAATCAAAATCAAAGTAAAAATAAAAAAGCCCCGCACTTCCTAATTCGGGGCTTTTTTTGTTTAGAAATGAACAATATTTTACTTCGAATAAATGCAGTTACCAGAGATCCTTTTTGCTTCCGGTGCGTCGATAAGCCCAATAAAAAACCTGTGGCAACACTGTCAGGCTCAGTATCATGCATATTAAAAGTCCACCCACTATCATGATGGCCAAAGGCTTTTGAATTTCAGAACCCATACCCGTAGATAATGCGGCCGGGAGCAACCCCAAGGATCCCATTAGGGCGATCATGACTATGGGTCGTACGCGACTATAAACACCATCAGAAATTGCTTGCTGAAGCGAAATTCTTCTACGTAAATTATCTCGCATCACTGCTATGAGAATAATACTGTTGATGGTATTTACACCAAAAAGAATGATAAATCCGATGCCAGCAGATATACCAAATATGGTTTGGGTAATCCACAATGAGATAAAGCCCCCAATAAATGCATAAGGAATGGTACTTGCCGCTATCAAGGTATCTTTGAGTGTTCCAAAATTCATATAGAGTAAAAACAGAATAAGCAGAAGCACGGCGGGTACTATCACAGCTAGTTGATTTGTAGCTCTTTCTTTACTTTCAAATTCACCTGCCCATTCTACTTTATTGGCTTCAGGAATGTCAACTTCCCGACTAACCTTAGCTCTAGCTTCTTGAATAGTTCCACCCAAGTCGCGCCCCTCGATGCTAAAACCTACAGCAATATACCTGCTACTACCTTCACGATAAATAAATGCCGGTCCAGTAATAAAACCAATGTCTGCGATTTCCTTTAGCGCCACTTTATGCCCATCCATGGTGGGTATCAATATATTTCCAATTTCGTCTTCCGAGCTTCTATATTGTTTTAAAAAGCGGATCCGAATATCGAACATTCGCTCATTTTCATAAAAAGTCGATGCAGCTTTGCCTCCAATGGCCATTTCTACCACTGCCTGTGCATCGGCCATCGATACGCCGTACCTTGCCATCCGGCGCTCGGAAAGTTTTATGCGCAACTCAGGTAAGCCAATATTTCTATATACATTCAGATCTTCTATGCCACGTACATCCTTAATAGATTCGGCAACCTGATCTGCCAGATTTTCCAATTCGAATAGATCATCACCAAATATTTTTATGACCAGAGAGCTTTTGACCCCAGCAACATATTCCTCTACATTATCTTGAATGGGCTGACTAAATCCAAAAGTGGTTCCCGGATAAGTCTCAAGCTTATCTTTCATTTCGGCAATTAAACCTTCTTTTGAAATTTTGCGTTCCCAATCTCCTTCTGGAGTCAATTGAATATGAAATTCTATATTGAAAAAACCAGTTGGATCTTGACCATCATTGGGTCGTCCAGTTTGACTCAATACAAATTTTACTTCATCGAAACTTCGAAGACTTTCTTTCATTTCTTTGGTAAGCCTTACAGACTCATCCAGATTAATGCTATTGGGTAGCGTGGCTCGTATGTAAATAGCGCCTTCATTGAGTTTGGGTATAAACTCCGATCCATAAAATGCAAACCTACCCGCACAAACCATCAAAATAATGGCAAAACCAACCAAAACACCTTTTTTATGCCTACTACTCCACAAATACATATTGAAGAGCCCTTTACGAGTGGATTTTGCAAATCGATTCTCTTTTTCCTCGATATTGCGAACAAGCATTACCTTACACATGGCTGGCACAAAAGTGAGGCTAAGTAGCAATGAACCTAATAGCGCATAACCTAAGGTAAATGCAAGCGGTGAAAACATTTTACCTTCTACCTTTTGAAATGAAAATATGGGTATTAGGGCAACTATAAGGATAATCTGCGCAAAAAATATGTAGGTTGCCACCTTGCCGGCACTTCGCCTTATGGTGCCAAGCTTCGACATCTTGTTGAAACGATCCATGCCTAAACGATGTGCCTTTCGCTCAAGATCTACGATGATCTGTTCAACTATCACCAGCGTTCCTTCAAGTAGTAGACCAAAATCGAGTGCTCCCATCGAAATAAGATTGGCTGGCAAACCTTGTATCCGCAACATTACCAAGGCAAAAAGGAACGATAAAGGAATCACAAGTGCCACAATTACTGTAGTGCGCCAATTAAATAAAAA
>DAIQNU010000474.1:0-2186 GCA_036788235.1 Cyclobacteriaceae bacterium | reverse complement strand
ATGATTAGTGCCTCAGATACCAACCAGTTTTTTGAATCTGTACTATTTCAGGTATTTGGTCGCCAGCTCATCGTTGAATCTTTTCAGTTCACTTCTGGTGGATGTATAAATACTACTTTGACGCTTAAAACCAACGAAGGAACGTTTTTCCTAAAATGGAATCAAGATGCACCAGACGACATGTTCGAAGTAGAAGCCAAAGGTTTGCAATTGTTAAAAGAAGCCGGTGCATTATTTATTCCCGAAGTGCTGGGTTATGGACATGTAGCAGAAAAAAAATTCCTTCTCCTGGAATATGTAGATAGTGGTCGTAAAATCTATACCTACTGGGAAGATTTTGGCACTTCATTGGCAATCATGCATAAGCAAAACAGCCATCCTCAATATGGGCTTTCACACGACAATTTTATTGGCAAGCTGCCTCAAGGCAATGAACAAAAAGATCAATGGATCGACTTTTTTATTGAAAAAAGACTTGAGGTGCAGCTACAACTTGCCATTTACAACCGGCTGGTAGATGACAGTTTTGTCAAGCGATATCGTGATTTGTACCCACGTTTAGCAACTATTTTGGTATCAGAACAGCCGGCGCTCTTGCATGGCGACTTGTGGAGTGGCAATGTGATGACCACCTCTGATGGAAAAGTTTGCCTCATTGATCCTGCTGTTTATTTTGGACATCGTGAAATAGAATTGGCCTTTACAACCATGTTTGGTGGATTCGAGCCGTCATTTTATCAGGCCTATAATGAGGCCTTTCCTCTGGAGCCAGGCTATCAACAGCGCTTCGAAATATACAATATTTATCCCTACATGGTGCATGTCAATCTTTTTGGTAGTGCCTATTTATCTGGTGTAGAAAGGGTAATCAGAAAGTATAGATGATTTGTATTTGATAATGAATCATTGCTGATTATTACAAATGATACGAAGGATACATTTTTTTTCGCCCCAGACAGATCAACCAATTTAAATTTACCGAAATCAATTGAAACCAGCCATTGATTGATTCGCACGCCCGATGTGTGAATTTACCAAGGACTGCGATTTCCCAGTGCTATACCTTGGCATCAGTTAAATAATTATTATAAAATTCATGATAACCCAGACCATTGAACACGATGGGCAATGATTTTCACTTACAACGAACCTGTCGGTTGACAAAGGTTCAAACTTACAACTAAAATATTATACGCATGAAAAAGCTATTATTAATCCCTTTATTGAGCCTTTTAGTGCTCTGTGCTTGCAAAAATGATGACATTACACCCCGAAATGAAGCTGAGGCTTTGGCTTTGGATAAGATAAGCAAGAATCAGAATATATTGGCAGAGTCATACAAGGGGCTGGCCACCATAATTAAAAAAGATGATATAATCAACACCAAAAAGGAATCAGATACCCGTACGGATTTTATTAATAAAATGTCCGCTAAATATGAAGGATTGTTTAAGAAAGTTGTTCATAGAAGAGCTGACCAAGAAACACATAACGTTTTTATTAAAATACCCGATATACCAGGTGAAAGCCGGGCAACGAGGTATGGCAGGGTTTTAACTCAAGAGCACCCTATCGATGAATTGGCAAATTTAATTGCTAACGTAGCGAAAATTCAAGAAAAAAATGAAAATCAAAAAGAATGGATTGTGCTTAAATCATACGCCTCAAATGGCACTAAAATGCCCATTCCTAAAGAGTTCGCAGCACTTAACTACGAACAGATCTTAAAAAGCATAAGCATATCTGAAATTTTGGCTGACCCAACTACGACAGAAGCCCAAATGGAATACACCCTCAAGGATGTCCTTATTTCATCATACTTTCCACCTATCATGAAGGGGCTGTTATTGCCAGCAGTGCAAAAATACACTGAGAGTACTACCACCAATGATCCCTTTATGAAATGGTTGAATACAGAAGTTAATCCGGCTGTAGGTGGAGCTCTCGATCGCGATTTAATTCGAAGGATTTCGGCTGCTAGCTATCTGGGTGGGCTCGATCTTATTGTAAATGACTACTACTACAACGAAAATCAGGATGGTGCTTCTCTGCAGGTTTTGGAAGCTCGCTTCGAAACCGCATTAATATTTCTTTGGGGTGAAATTTGGCCAATAGCCAACTAAATAATATTATTGAATTAGGCATTTAAATAATACGTTAAAAATGCGTATATTGAGGCTATAAAT
>DAIQNU010000473.1:0-2200 GCA_036788235.1 Cyclobacteriaceae bacterium | reverse complement strand
TCGTTTCCAATAAAAATCAGGTGTTTCGCGCAATTGCCTCATCTCATGAATTAGGTCTTGCAGATCAACATTTAAGGCACTTAGGTTAGAGGCAAGTTGCTTTTCGTTAGCCGCTCCACTAAGTACTACATCGGCCCAATCGTTGTGTAAAGCCGCAGCTATCGCCAGGGCATCAAGGCTGGTCTCTAAAATACCCGCCATTTCTGATAGTATGGTATGCTTATCTGAAAACTCAGGATTTTTATTGCGTTCTGTCAGTCGGCCATTGGCCAGTACTTCTTTAAGGATTACGCCCAAACCCTGCTTTTTGGCTTCCTTGAGCATTTCGGTGGCTGAGGTTTCGAGTATATTCCATGTGGCCTGAACCGTATCAAAAAGCAACACCCCATCAAATTTTATTTCCAGTGCCTGCTCCAACAATTGGCTTTGCTCAATGCCGCTAAGTGTGAGTCCGATTAACATACCACCTTGCTTTTTCTCCAGCAATAGCCTTAATACTTCCTTGTTATTCAATACCCCACTATCCTTAGTAGCAGAGTGTATTTGGTATAGTTTCAAGTGTGTACCAAGAATGGCCGTACTTTCTGCAAATTGCTTTTGAAACATTTCAGGTGAATGCTCCTTAATTTCATGGTGGTCGGCTTGTACTTGCCAATCGGCGGTATATCTGTAGCCCCATTTGCTACCTATACTTACTTGTGTTGATGCTACTTCTTTTTTCTCAAGCCAATTACCTACAAACTCCTCACCTTTTCCATAAGACCTTGCTGTATCAAAATATCTGATGCCAGCTTCCCAGGCAGCATCCATCACGGCATGGCAGTGCTTTTGCATGCTTTCCGGATCATAGTTTTCTTTCAGGTCTTTGCCATGATCCAAATTGATATAGCCAGGTCTGCCAAGTGCTGCTAAACCAAGACCAATTCTACTCACGAGCAACCCACTATTGCCCAGTGCTCTTATTTCAGGTTTCATTGTATATAGTATTCTTAAAAATGATGGAGTAAAACTAAAGCATTATGTTTACATTTATAGCAATCAAATTGAATATACATGAAGTTCGCTTACAGTATGATTTTTTTAGCATTTTTTACAATGTGCACGCAAAAACAAGTAAATAAATTTGACATTCAGGGGCATAGAGGTGCCAGGGGCTTGTTACCGGAAAATACCATACCGGCTTTCATTAAGGCACTCGACCTTGGCGTAAGTACACTTGAGCTGGATGTGGTGATCAGTGCCGACCAGCAGGTGGTTGTCTCGCATGAGCCATGGATCTCTGCTACTATTTGTACAGATGCAAAAGGAGATAGCATATCAAAAGAAGCTCAACGAAACCATAATATTTACAAACTTAACTATGAAGAAATAAAAACTTATGATTGCGGTTCACGGAAACACCCTGGCTTTCCGGAGCAGCAAAATATGTCATTATTCAAACCACTACTTAAAGATGTAATAGAAGCAGCTGAAGCGCATGTACAAAAAACCGGCAGAGCTCCCGTCTCCTACAATATAGAAATTAAAAGTAGTAGCAAAACAGATAATGAGTTTCATCCTGAACCAGCTGCTTTTTGCAGACTTGTATATGAAACAGTGATTTCCATGCTGCCACTCGATCGGGTTACGATCCAGTCTTTTGATGTGCGTGTGCTGAGTGAAATGCACAAAACCTATCCCAAGATAAAATTGGCTTACTTGGTCGAACACATTTTGTCAACAAAAATAAGTCTGGAATTAATGGATTTCACGCCTGATATATACAGCCCAGACTATGAATTGCTGACTCAAGAAAAGGTAAAGAAACTACAAAAAAAAGGCATGAAAGTGATACCATGGACAGTCAACGACCCTGAGAAAATGAAAAAACTGATTGAATGGGGCGTAGATGGTTTAATTACAGATTATCCAGACAGGTATTTTGCATTACAAAACCACTAGAATTATTATTTGAAATTATTTCTTAAATTCTCGATCCAGGCGGGGGTTTTTCTTTGATTATCAAGTCGGTTGCTAACCCATTCATTGACTCTATCCAACGTTCCTTTGTCCTGTTCTTCAGCATGAGCAAGAATCAACTGGCTGACATACCATTCTAATTCTTCTATCTGTTTATCAGTAAACAAGCTTTCGTTATTTTGCATTAATTCCATTTGTAGGCAAGTGTCTGTCTTCTGAACCAGAAAGTGATTTTTCCCTA
>DAIQNU010000472.1:0-2242 GCA_036788235.1 Cyclobacteriaceae bacterium | reverse complement strand
GGAGCCCGATGGCACCGGCGATGCTAAATTACAGGCTTACAATTACAGGATTTGCCTTACCGACAACCCTGACAATCGCGTAGAAATTGCCCGACCCGAAGGCTACGATTCTACAAAATATGAATTGCTCGTCAGGCTTTTTGAAGCCCAGCCTGAAAGAAGATCCATCTACAATTATTTTATCTGGAGCCGTATGCCTAACCAGAAAACCGATATCAACAATCGGGGTGGTTTTTCTACCGACATGATCGGAATGAACTATGAATATCCGGAGGGAGGTTATGAAAAGCGTAAGCAAATCATCGATGAGCATGTAGCCTATACCAAAGGCTTGTTGTATTTCTACAAAACCGACCCCAGAGTGCCGAAAGAATTGCAGGATTTTGTTCAAGACTGGGGCTACCCACGTGATGAATATACTGAAAATGATCATTGGTCGCCCCAGCTATATGTGCGTGAAGTACGTCGCATGGTGGGCGAATACGTAATGACACAGGCCAACTGCGAGGGTGATGAGATGGTCGAAGATGGCATAGGCATGGCTGCGTATACCATGGATTCGCACAATTGCCAGCGCATTGTTATTGAAAAAGACGGCAAAAAAATGGTAAAGAACGAAGGCAATGTTGAAGAAGGCGGATATGGTCCCTATCCGATAGCTTATCGCTCTATAATTCCCAAAGCTGCCGAATGTAAAAACCTGTTCGTACCTGTTTGCATGTCGGCCAGCCATATTGCTTACGGATCTATACGCATGGAGCCTGTGTTTATGGTTTTGGCACAATCGGCTGCTACAGCAGCAAGCATGGCCATTGATCAAGAGCTTACAGTGCATGAAATAGATGTAAAGCAATTGCAGAAAAACTTGAAAGAAGATCCACTTGCAGATGGCAGCACCTCCGAGATCGTGGTCGATAATGATGATGAAGGGCAAGTGGAGATTACTGGCGATTGGACAGTTTCAAAGCGCTGGAGCTACGGGCCATCAATGTTGATCGACGAGTCGAAAGGAATTACTGAAAAATCCGTACGCTATTTCCCACAGATTACCAGCGGGCAGCATTACGAAGTATATGTTTATTTTGTAAGAATCCCGGAAATCTCTTCATCTGTGCATGTATCCATCAACGATGGATCTGATACCCACGAGGTTTTACTCAAGAATGAGGAGATTAAAATTGAGGGACAAACTGCCGGAGAATGGGTTTCGATTGGCCGCTATGAGCTACCCGAAGGCCGCAAGTCTTTCGTGGAGATTAGCAATAAAAATGCCGATGGCAATGTGGCCGCAGATGCGGTATTGTTTTTACCTGTAGAATAATTGCAGGATTACATACTTATAAAAAAGCTCGAAAAAAAAGCCTTAGGGATGTTTTTCGAGCTTTTTTTTGCATTAAGGTTTAAGGCTAGACAGACCACCATCTACGCCGAATACCTGACCTGTAATCCACGATGATTTATCAGAAAGCAGAAATGCAGCCATTTCAGCTATGTCTGTTGGCTCACCTGCCCTGTTTAAAGGATGCCTTTTACCGGCAGCTTCTTTCTTTTCAGGTGTAGAAAGCAGGTTACCAGCCAAAGGGGTATCGGTGAGTGAAGGTGCTATCACATTTACCCTGATGTACAAATGCGCCAGTTCTGCAGCAAGAGATTTTCCAAGACCTTCTACTGCTGCTTTGGCAGAGGCAATACTGGTATGAAAATTTAATCCAACCGTGGCAGCTACTGTAGAAAAAAGCACAATCGACGAGCGTTCAGCTTTTTTCAAGGCAGGCAACGCAAATTTTATGGCACGTACGGCACCCAATACATTTATTTCGTAGTCGGCCAGAAAATCCTTGCTACTCAATGGATGAAAAGGCTTTAGGGTTATCGAACCCGGACAATAGGCCATGCCATGCAAAACTTCCGGCAAACCTTCAAGTGATTGTTTTTCATCGATGGCATCATATTTCAAGTAGCTTACACCATCCACTGTATGATCAAATTCAGCTCCCTTTCTTGAAGCCGAAAACACCTTCGAACCTGCTTTGCTTAAAATCTCACAAAGCGCGTGACCTATGCCCGAAGTGCCACCGATAATCAGAAAATTGCCTTTGCTATTTTCCATAAATATGGCTTAGAAACTCTTTGCGGGTTTCGTCATTGAGAAACTTGCCACTGTAATGTGTAGTGAAAGTACTACTGTAAGTATCTTCTACACCTCTCGACGACACACAAAGGTGCGAGGCATCGATAACTA
>DAIQNU010000471.1:0-2253 GCA_036788235.1 Cyclobacteriaceae bacterium | reverse complement strand
TAGGTTTCGCGCCTAAAGTTTTGGTTTGACAGGGGCTGTTCCATAGAGATCAGCCCTTTTTTTATACCTATTTGCTAACAATTTATTGGCTTTCCCAGTATATTTAGCAAATATACTTAGCCATGTCTGAATTTGCCGTTGTCGATGTAGAAACCACCGGAGGTAGTCCCTTGGCCAATAAGATTATTGAAATCGCTGTTGTGGTAAGTGATGGCCATAGCATTATTGATAAGTATGCCACCCTTATCAACCCTGAGCGCAACATTCCACCCTATATCACGTCACTCACAGGTATAAACAATGAAATGGTGCAAGATGCACCAAAATTTTTTGAAGTCGCCGAAAAGATTTTCGAACTCACCGAAGGCAGAATTTTTGTGGCGCATAATGTTAATTTTGATTATGCTTTTGTGCGCAAAGAGTTTGCCGATTTAGGTGGCAAACTCGATCGAAAAAAATTATGTACTGTACGATTAAGTCGTCGTGCTTTTCCAGGACACAAATCTTATAGCTTAGGAAATATTTGCCAGCAGTTGCGCATTCCAATATCTGATCGGCACCGAGCATTAGGAGATGCCGAAGCCACCGCTATATTATTACACGCCTGTTTACAAAAGGAAGGCACTGAACTGGTTGAAAAAGGATTACTAAAAAGTAAAGAGGCCAAGTTGCCGCCCAATTTACCAATAAGCGAATACGAAAAACTTCCAACGACTACCGGTGTGTATTATTTTCATAACCGGCATGGCGAAGTCATTTATGTAGGCAAGGCCATTGATATTCGGAAGCGTGTACTCAGCCACTTTGATATTGGGGATCAAATGCACAAGCGAAGTTTTCTGGAAGATATATTCTCTATCAGCTATGAAAGTTGCGGCAGCGAATTGGTGGCCTTACTGTATGAATCGATGGAGATAAAACGTTTGTGGCCGCGATTCAACCGATCTCAGAAACGATTATCAGGAAACTATGCCTTGTATAGCTATACAGACCACGCTGGTTATGACAGGCTTACGCTTGCTTCTATGCAAAAAGGCATGCAGCCAATTTATGTATTCTCATCGCAATCTGATGGTCGCGAAGCTATTAGAAAACTTTGCAATGCCTATACACTTTGTCCCAGGTTATGCGGCATGCAAAAAACTCCAGGCCCTTGTTTCGACCATCAAATTGGTCAGTGCCTGGGAGCTTGTGCTGGAATGGAGAGCCATGAATCTTACAATGAGAGATTACGAAATGCGCTAGCTGAGTTCACAGGCCAGGGTAAAACCTTTGCTATAATTGGGAAAGGTCGCTCGCCAGATGAACAATCGGTAGTGCTCATAGAAAATGGTGCCTATCTTGGCTTTGGTTTTTTCCCGTTGGAAGTTGCTATTTCTGCTTTTTCTGATTTCAACCATTATATAAAGCGCTACCCAGACAACCCTGATATTCAAAAAATTCTTAATATGCACGTGAGAAAACCGGGACATGATAAAATCTTAACCTTCGAAGCAAAAGTCGGGTGATTTGAGCTACTACAGGTGCAAGCCTTGTTCATCGAAAGCTGCCTCCTGCCACTGACCTTGATGTAGTACATTTAGCTTTTTATGACCTAAAGAATTTAGCAAATGTGCCGTTTCAACAAAGCATCCGGTGATTTCCTGAGGGTGATGCGCATCTGAATTAAGACAAATGGGAATATTCAAGGCCAGGAGATCCTCAATTCCTGCTTTGCCAGGATAAGTTTCGAGGGTCTTTTTCTTGTAGACTCCCCGGGTGTTTATTTCAACAATAGCGCCTTTAGACCTTACCACTTCCAGCGTTTCGAGCCACGTTTTTCTATACCAATCTTCAGTTTCATCAAAGAAATGTTGAGATGTATTGTGCATTTTAATTTTGTCGGCATGCGCCAATATAGTTGGGCAGTCTTTTTCAAGAAGTTCGCGGGTAAGTTCAAAATAACGAAGCACTGTTTTTTTTACGTCATTATTAAATATCGCTGCTAGTCCCTTAGTGAAAGTGTGTAGTGGCCCGTCAATTTCCCATGGTTGGCCATTATCATAAGCTTCGACAAAATGTACTGCACCTATGGTATAATCGAGGTCCGCTTTCCGGATCAATGAACTTGATGGTCCTAAAATTCCAGGTATGTAGTCTACTTCTAAGCTTTTATAAATTTGTATTTGGTTGGCAAATTTGGCTTTTACTTGATCTACTTCGTTGAGATAATCTTGTAGCGTATCTTGGGGCATAGACCAGTTGTTGGCAAAA
>DAIQNU010000470.1:0-2278 GCA_036788235.1 Cyclobacteriaceae bacterium | reverse complement strand
AAAAAGCCGATTACCTGCTTTGGAAGATTCAGATAAGCCTCTGGTTTGTCTGCCATGTGAATTACGCCTGATTCAAAAACAACCGAAAGTGCCAGCTCGTGAGCATAGCTCGTTTTATGTGGGTATTTCTGATCGCTAAATGTAACAGGTGTGTAATCCATTGAGCCTACTACATTACGAGTAAATGGTAAAATTGTATTGTGCCATATGGCGTTAACCGGGTAGTCTTTATTAAAGGCATAGCACTCGGCGCCCATTACTGCTTCGGAAGTTACTAAATTCGGGTATGTTCTTTCCCAACCTCTTGGTAGTGTGCAACCATGGAAGTTCACCATAATTTGATGCTCAGCTGCATCCTGAAGTATATCGTGGTATAGTTGTATAATTCCTTGCTTGTCGCTTTGAAAAAAATCTACTTTTACACCTTTTACTCCCCAGTTTTTGATTTTCTGAAAAGCCTCTTTTCTGGCTACCGGATCGTTCATTATGTCCCTGGGCTCCTCCTCTACAAGATTGTGGTCTCCACCAGAATTATACCAAAGCCACAAACCTACTTTTTTTTCATGAGCGTACTTTACTAGTTCGGTCATATCCTGATCAGGCATGGTATTCCAGTTGGCATCTACCAGTGAATATCTCCAACCCATTTCATTAGCAAGGTCAACAAATTTTTTAAGGCTTTGCAGGTTTTTGCTGCTTTCATGCTCCGACCACCAACTCCAGGAAGATGTTCCAGGTCTTACCCAGCTAAAATCACCTGCAATTTGTGGCTCAGCGAGGTGGCTGACCAGATTATTTTCAAGAATTTCACCGGCATTGCTGCCAACCATTATTACCCGCCAGGGCATCAACCACGGCAAAGTAGATTTTGGTTCAGAAGAATACATTCCTTCTACTTCTTCCGATTCTGGAAATCGAACAGTATATAGACCATTTTCAGCATCAGGATTGAGATGGACTCCACAATAATTTGTATCCAGGTTACTCTCTGTTACCAATAACCAATGGTTTTGAGTATGGAACAAAGCCGGAAAGGCCCAGCCTTCTTTGCCGGGTGAGCTACTTCCTATTTCTATCCCATTTTCGTAATAGGTTTCATAAGCAGGGGAGTGTTTTGTTATTTTGTCGTAAGGGTGTATCCAGGCTTTGCCATTGGTCGGAATCAAGAAGCCTGTTTTTTCTTGCACTATGGTAAATGTATCGCTGTTTTGCTCAGGAAAATGATACCTGAAAGCAAGGCCTTCATTGAACACCCTCAAAATAATTTCCAGCTTGCTTCCATGTTCATTATTAAACAAATATGTCTTTTCAATAGCCCTTGCATGGAGTTGCGTAGTTTTGCCAGTAATACGCTGATATTGTTCATCAATTTCAATTTCTCTCCCGGCTTTTTCAAGAACTAGATTTTGGCTAAATGATTGATCGGCTCTTTCAAGCCCAAGTGGCGAAGTCTTTACTAATTCCACGATCGTGCCATCTGATTGCTTCTTGAATACTGTGTAAAATATGCTTTTATTTTGGGTGTCCAGCTCTACAAACAGCTTTCCATCGGGAGAAGCAAGCACATCAATAATAGGTTTTTCGGTGCATGAAACCATGATGAGAAATACGCAAACTGCATAAAAAATGGTTGAATTTGACATAATTATTTGGGCTTAATTAAAACAAATATAAAAGTAGTTAGCTCCAGTAATATTCAGTAAAAAAGAAATCATAAAAGCAACAATTGTAAAAAAATATATATCAAATTTAACTTACCGTTCGCCTTTATCAAAGTGGACTTTGTCATTTAAATAAAAATGGCGGTTTAGTAGCCTGTCACACCAGTTCTCGAAAGTCAACAGGTATAACTCTGGATACACCTTGCTCAATCATAGTAATGCCATAGATTACATCTACACTGGCCATGGTACGCTTGTTATGCGTGACAATGATAAACTGGCTTTCGGCAGAGAATTTCTTGATGATTGTATTGAATTTGTCAATGTTGGCATCGTCAAGTGGTGCATCCACTTCATCGAATATACAAAAGGGCGCAGGTTTAATCAGATAGATGGAAAACAGCAACGAAATAGCTGTAAGGGTTTTCTCCCCACCTGATAACTGATTTATACTTAAAGGCCTTTTACCTTTGGGTTTTGCCATAATTTCTATGGAAGATTCAAGCGGACTGTCGGGGTCACTCAGCCTCAGATCGCAGTCATCCTCATCCGTAAATAGTGAACGGAATACATTGATAAAGTTCGCTTTTATTTTATTAAAAGCCGTCAAGAAGGTT
>DAIQNU010000469.1:0-2301 GCA_036788235.1 Cyclobacteriaceae bacterium | reverse complement strand
CATCAGATTATTTGCAAATAAGCCAGGAGCGAATCAATCAGTTTGCAGAGGCCACAATAGACCATCAGTGGATTCATACAGATCCGGAGCGTGCAGCCACAGAAGGCTCATTTAAAAAAACCATAGCGCATGGATACCTGACCTTGTCGCTCGTACCCTATCTATGGGATCAGATAGTAGAGGTAAAAAACCTCAAAATGATGATCAATTATGGTATAGAAAAATTGCGATTTGCCCAACCTGTTACGGTTGACAGCGAGGTACGCCTAACTGCCACGGCACAAAGCATTACAAAACTCAGGGATGTAACCAAGGCTCAACTTGATGTTGCACTGGAGATAAAAGACAATCCCAAGCCGGCATTTACAGCCACGCTGGTTTTTCTATATTATTTTGAATAGAAATGGTTTGGGCTGTTTATGTTCAAAAAAACAGCCCCATCCATGTTTTAAGCCAAATTCCAATACCGCTCATTCAAAACCTTAAAGTGGTGAATCTGGTGGCCAACACACATAAAAGCCAGCCCAAGTGCCGAAATGACTTTTCCCGAGCAAATACCCGTTTGGAACATAGCAGATTCATCAAGGCTTTTGAAGAACATAATACTGGATCTACGCACAATTTTTAGTTCTTCGATCATATCATCCATACTGCGCCTGCTTGTATTGGCATGGGCTGCCAGCAGGTCTTGATCGTAACCCGGCAGCTCTGTAGTATCTGCTCTGGCTATGCGCATGGCACGATAGCTTTGCACCCTTTCATTATCTATTATATGCTGAAAAACATCCTTCACCGTCCATTTATCTGGCGCGTAGGCTTGATCGCCGATGGCATGCAAGTGCTTTAAATCCAATGAATCTATCGCTCGCAAGGAGGCATCAAATGCTTCAAAAATATTTTCTTCATCGACCTGATGAATGTACCTGTCAAAAAATTCAGGCATGGGATTTATATCATTCTTTGTCATTGTGTTGGATGTAAATTTGCTGAAAGTATAAAAAAATTTTGTTGGCTAATCCTCTCAACCGATTATTTCAGCATCGAGCAGTGCATCGGGTATGCCGAAGGAATCGACCAGTGGCACGGCATCCTGACGAATCTCCCAACAAAGCTGGTTGACCATTTTTCTTATGGCCTTGCTTTTTACGCCTTCTATGTAGCCATTTTCAAGATACCATGATGCGTTCTTTTCCATTTGCGACAATGCATACAACTGGCAAAGTCTGTACAGTGCTTTTTGGCAACTTGCATCTTCCACCTTGGGGATAGCCTCCTGAAATTGCTGCAAAACAACACGGTCGATATAAGCAAGACCTACATTGACCAAATGATGCTGGCAAACATTCATGGCATCGAAAGAGTCCATGCCTTCGTCTATTAGCCTTTTCAATCGTCTGGCTGCCGAGCTCAATATTTCATTTTCACGGTACCTGAAAGCTGACAGATGAAACTCGGGATCGAGCAGGTGTTCGGCAGAAGTATTGCGCACTGTAATGGGATTTTTTTCACTAAAAGCAGTAAAAGCCCTGTCGGCAAGAAAATTCACCATGGTAAACATGTTGATGTCGCTAAAGCCCTTTTTAAACTTGGACAAACGGCTTTTTGCCACCAATTGAAGCAAGACGACGTTATCACCTTCGAAAGTTGTGTAAACGTCTGTATCATTTTTGAGATCATCTATGCGGTTTTCGGTCAAATACCCCTTGCCTCCACATGCTTCGCGACATTCTTGCAGGGTGCGTGTGGTATTCCATGTACCCACAGCTTTCAGTCCCGCAGCCAAAGCTTCAATTTCCTGCATTTCATCTTCACTTCTATTTATAAACCTGCTGGTAAGGTATTGCAAGGCAAAATGAATGGCATAGGCATTGGCCAAAAGTGGCATCAGTCTTCGCTGGTGCATTCTGTAGTTAAGTATGGGCACTTCTTCACCACCTTCCGGGCCGAATTGCCTTCTTCTGTCGGCATACTTTACGGCTATGGCCAAGCCAGATTTGGCAGCGGCCAAACCTGAGCGTGGTATGCCGATTCTACCGGCGACGAGCGTGCCCAGCATGGTGAAAAATCTGACCTTCTCACTCACAATCGGACTCTGAAACATACCATCATCATCGATGTGCGCAAAGCGATCCAGCATATCTTCTTTGGAAATCTTCACATGATCAAAGTAAATAACCCCGTTGTCTACCCCGTTCAGCCCCATTTTGTGTCCACAATCTTCAATTTTTACACCCGGTAGCAGCTTGCCCTTGTTGTTGCGAATGGGCACTACAAATGCATTTACACCATAATTGACATCCT
>DAIQNU010000468.1:0-2312 GCA_036788235.1 Cyclobacteriaceae bacterium | reverse complement strand
CCAAATCACCGTCAATGCGGAGGCTATTTTCATCGCCCAACAAAAGTCTGATTTGTTTGACCTCACCAGCAGGGATTTCGACATCTGCCAATAAGGTGTCTATACCTCCCGTAAAATCCAGTAAGTTGTAAATGCCCGGCCTAATCAAGCCAATACTTTGCCATTCACTATCGTCTTCCTCATGTCGATTAATCAGCACATCAATAATCTCAACATTTACCTCTTCATAGGCTGCCGGGGCATCTATCATATACACCTGAAGTCTGCTCATTCCATTAGGTACTTTGTCATTGGTATCACATGACCACAATAAAAATACTCCGAAAATGGCTGAAATCAAGATTTTTAACTTGTTCATAAAAAATTGGTTTTTGGTTAACATTGAGTTTATATGTCTTTAGATTTTAGGACATAGTACTCTGACAAGCCTCATTAAGGAAGGTTTAAATTTAGTACTGAAAAATTATTCAAATTACTTTATCAAATAGCCCAATCTAAAACCTAAAAGTGGCATATAGGTAAAGCGGTTCTCACCTCTCTTTGGCAAAATATTAAACCATGATGTATCATTATTTTCAAACATTTCTGCATCGGGTTTGCCCTTATGCGAGGTTTGCAAATACCACATTGCCAAACCTGCATTAAAATCAAGGCAAATACCACTTCCAAATATTCTTTGCATTCCAAAATTGAAACCTAGTCCCCCTTCACGATGAATTCTGCGATAACCTTCATATTTGTAATAGAAATCATTGTCGACAGGATACTTAAAATAGGCGTAATGCTGCTCATTTAAAGCATTAAAAAGAAGTTCTGGCATTAGATAAGTTGAATATGAACCTCCTCTTCGTTTAGGTTTCATATATAAATAATTTCTAATGCCAGTACGAAATTTAAATCCAGATTTATTCTGCTTCCTGAAGGATGATTCTTGATCTACTTTTAGTACCGGGCCAATGTCTATGACAAGGGTATTTTCTTTACCAATATAGGTTTCGTATTGAAATTGCGCGGTAGGAAATTGGTTATAAAAATGAAGGTAGCTCACCTTAATCGCATGTTTTGGAATTAGTGAATGAAAAACAGAATCGGAAATCTGTTGCCCCAAAGCTGAAAAATGACAGCATAAAGTAAACATGCCAATAATCATGAAATAATGAAAGATGTTTCTCACTAGAGTCCGATTTTAATTTCACTTAATAATTGAATGTCTTCAGGATCGCTGTAGTCGTATTGAGCAATTCCATCCTGACCAGTCATAATGAGCGTACCCTGGTTTGGGATTACATCCCACGCGTGCATAGCTGAATAGGTTTTGGAATGTACGGGGTTTTCAGGGTCAGTTGCATCAAATACTTTAAGTCCAAGATTTCCTTCGCATACAAAAAGTAAGGTGCCGTCGATTCCAAGTCCAAAAGGCGATGACATGTTGATGGATGTGACTAAACGTGGGCTTGATAAGTTGCTTATATCTATAACTTCCAGAACATCTGAGCCAAAGGTTCGACAACCCGAAATACGCAAAGTGGCGTATGCATAATTTCCTTGAACCACCACGGGATCGCAGGCTATTATATGACTGTAACGCGAAAGTCGGCGAGGCACTTCGGGCTCGCTGATGTCATAAATGTATATGGCATCTTCAGCACCAATGAAAAGATTGTTACCCCGAGCAAAAATAGTTTCAATACCAAAACCAATTGGCACTTCATTAGAAAATTCAAGACCACCTTCGGCTAAAATCTCATAAACTTGCATGGTTTGGTTACGAACAACAAAAAGGTGGTTGGATGCAATAGCAAACCTGGCCATGGAGCCACCAGTACCTGTAGGACTAGCTAAGCGCAGACCATCTCCATCGGAGCAGCCAAGGATCCACATTGCCAGAAATAGTATATATATATGTTTTAAAGCTTTCATGTTTATGTAGTTGGTAAAAATTTTAAATTAAATTAATAGATAGTGAAAATTGCTTTGTACAAAAGGTAAAAGTAAGAATGTCGGCATTTTGTGCTTATCAAATTATCGGAAGCATCTGGGGCTTTCCAATTTTGTAAGTACCCAACCGACAACTACACCCTTATCAGGATCTACACATTCAAAATGATAGCCTTTGTCAGGTGGTAATTCATTAGACCAGGTGCTACCGATACGGCTTATTTCTTGAAAATCATTTTCACCACTCAATTTAAGTGCAACCATATCGCCTACATGATCTACATAGAGCACGTCATTTCGTATGGCCATATCTATGTTGCCGCGTACTTTGAGAAAATGTGTTGGTTTTGGATTGGCTGGGTTGCTATTGTCAA
>DAIQNU010000467.1:0-2320 GCA_036788235.1 Cyclobacteriaceae bacterium | reverse complement strand
TTCAGTCTCAATGAAAAAGGCGAACTGATATTTGTAGCCGGGGTACCACCGGACTATTTCAATGATGAAGGTCAGCGCTGGGGCATGCCGGTATTTGATTGGAAAAAGCACAAAAACAGTAATTATGCCTGGTGGTGTCGGCGTATCAAAAAAAATATGGAGCATTTTGATTTGCTAAGGCTAGATCATTTCAGGGCATTTTCTGACTATTGGCAGGTGGCGGCAACTGAACCCACAGCCAAAAAAGGAACCTGGGAGCCAGGCCCGAGAATGGATTTTTTTAATGCAATCAAAAGCACCCTCGGCGAACTTCCATTTATTGCCGAAGACCTAGGTGATATTGACCAAGCCGTACATCAACTGCGCGAGAAAACGAAACTACCGGGTATGCGTGTTGTTCAGTTTGCCTTCGGAGAGGGATTGCCGATTTCTGAAAATATACCGCATAATTACGATTATGATTGCATTGCCTACACCGGCACCCACGATAATAATACTTGCAAAGGATGGTTTAGGCAAGACGCACTTGCTCTCGATAAGGCAAGGCTTAATGCTTATACTTCCATGGAGGTGACAGAGGCGAATGTCCATGATGTGCTGGCTAAAATGGTGTATGCTTCGGTGGCGCAAACGGCCATTTTGCCCATGCAAGATGTATTGGGACTTGACGAATCGGCACGCATGAACACCCCGGCAACTACAAATAACAATTGGCAGTGGCGTATGCTGCCAGGTGCATGTACTATAGATATTCAAGAAAAATTGCTTGATTGGTGTTTGATTTACAATCGTTGAGTTAGGTTGAAAATCGATCACTGAATAACTTTTTTGCCGCTTGATTCAGATATCCAGATAAGAGGGTTACGCACAGGTAGATTCCTGATTACCTCATCATTTATGGGATAATGCTCTAAATACCTCCAAGAATTCAGTAGATAGGCTTCATTATATGCAAGGGCACCAAAAAATAAAAACGGATGGGCAATGGGCAATTCGTCTGCATACATTATGTCCTCATCATAAGGCCAAATACTTTTATCCTCAATAAAAGGAAAAATAAAGTCAATACCTTTTCTAATACTTCGACCATCTTCCAATGTGAATTCCCATAAATTAACCTCCCGATCCGATAGTATTTGACATATAGTTGTCATGGCGTCCAGATTAAATAAAGAGCAGCCAAATGGCTTAGTTCTCGATAACTCTAATGGGAAGCTACCATTTGGTGCCATTTGACTAGGTAATAAAACATCTGTGTATCGATTGCGGCAAAATTCAAGCATTTTTTGATCTTCAGTTAATTTGGCAAAAGCTGCAACCTGCATAACCCAGCATGTGCCATGATTATTAGCTGCATTCATTTCCTGTATACCATATTCATGCGAATTCAACCAGAGTATATAAGCCGAAAACCAATCTTTAACACCATCAAGGATATCCTTACTCAACTTACCCTCAGATGCTAATAAACGTGTGCCTTGGGTCACCTCCATTAAATGAATTGTATCAATAATTCCAATCCCCCTACCAGTTTCGCGGCCATGGATAGCCTGTGCATAAAGCAAGGATGGGTTCATCTTGGTTTTGGTGTTGATAAACCATGCCTTGAGGTGCGGCTCAGCAGCTTTTACGTATTTTATGTCTTTTGTTAAATAATAGGCCGAAGCCAAAGCGCCCATAATTTGGCTTAGCCGAATCATGGCCATCCTATGTTCTGTAAAATTATCGGGATTGCTTAGGCCATCTCGCCGTATATAAGGACCCTGAGGATTATCAGGATCTGGCCACCAATAGTCTCCTTCAGAGTAAAAATCGTTGATGCCACCGGCACTTCGGTCACTTTCAAAACTGGTGATAGTTTCCGGTGCTTGTTGCAGCGCCCAGTCAGCCTCAGCCATTACTTCAGGATAGAGTACATTTATAGCTTCATCCTTCAACAACGACTGACTTGTACAAGAGAAAAGAAAGCATAAAGTGGCAAATACATGTAATCGTAAACTCATCATTAAAAAATTTGCTTTTCTTAAGCCAAAACATGACGCATAAATATAGTAAAATACTCTAGTTTCACATCGTATTTTGGGGTGGTTTAGGTGTTGTTATTTTCAAGTTGAGCGCAGATGTACTTGAATTTGACCACCTATAGCTTTCAAGACTTTCAATATTGTGAAGCTCCTGAGCCGTGGTTGCGCCAACGTCCAACCACTTTTTCTGAGCAATCATAAAACCTCCCTTCAATACATTATCAGAGGAGCTAAAGTCGGCATGATAAAAGAGTTTTCGACACTTATTCATCAATAAACTTGCAAATACGTTTTCA
>DAIQNU010000466.1:0-2330 GCA_036788235.1 Cyclobacteriaceae bacterium | reverse complement strand
GTCAACAATAAACAAGAGGAATCTTCTGAAAGTGAGATTAGCGATAATCAGGAAATTTTATCGCCTAAGTTCAGATCTGATACTGTGAAGCACGATACAGACGATCCTGCTGTTTGGATAAACTATGCGAATCCATCTGAAAGTCTAATACTCGGTACTGACAAAGATGAAGATGGTGCTTTGTATGTTTATAACCTTGAGGGCAAGGTAATAGAAGAAAAAGTTGTCAGAGACTTGAAAAGACCCAATAATGTTGATGTCGAATATGGCCTATTGATCAATGGTAAAAAAGTGGACATCGCCGTGGTTACAGAAAGATTTACCTCCAATCTAAGGGTTTATTCGCTTCCTGATATGACGGCTATAGACAATGGCGGAATACCTATGTATGAAGGCGAAGATGGGTTGGAATACCGTGATCTCATGGGTATTGGTCTTTACAAAAGGAAATCCGATGATGCTATTTTTGCCATAGCTGGCAGAAAAAACGGACCTACAGATGGCACTTACTTATGGCAATACCTTTTGGAAGGCACCGATGAAGGAACCGTTAAAGCAACTCTGGTGCGCAAATTTGGTAACTATAGTGGTGTTAAGGAAATTGAAGCGATAGTCGTGGATGATTCACTAGGCTATATTTACTTTTCTGATGAGCAGGTAGGCGTGAGGAAGTATTATGCAGATCCAGAAATGGGCGATCAGGAATTGGCGTTATTTGCCACAGAAGGTTTTGCCGACGACCACGAAGGCATTTCGATATATGCAGCTTCGGGCGGCAAGGGTTATATTTTAGTTTCAGACCAAGGCGCCAACAAGTTCCATATTTTCACACGCGAGGGCACGGATGAGAATCCACATGATCATCAGTTGGTCAAAATTATAGATGCATCAACCGAGTCGAGCGATGGTTCCGAAACCATCAATTATCCATTGATGCCACATTTTCCCAATGGTATCTTTGTAGCTATGTCCGAAGGAAAGCACTTTCAGCTTTATGGTTGGGAACAAATAGCAGGTGATGATCTGATCATTGAAACACCTGAGCCATAGTTTTACCTGGTTTATAAAATATGACACTTTTTTTCTCCCTCAGAGTCCAATAGCTTGGCTTTGAGGGAGATTTTTGCTTTTCACCTCGACCTATTCTTCTTCCGGTTCGTCCATTAATAATTCAGGTTCATCAGCTTTTTTTTTCGAGGTATACATTCATAGCGGATATTTGATCATCAAAAATATACAGCGCTATAAAACTTACACTGCCATCAGGTGTAGCTTCTAAAAACTAACTACTAAGGACATGAAACATCTATCCATGCTCATTATTTTCCTGACCATTCTGCTGCAAGCTAAAGTTGCCCGGTCAGAAGATCAGCTTACCCAGACCATCAAAGGACAAGTAATAGACAAAAATTTACAAATGCCATTGCCCGGCGCCAGCATTGTAGTGGCACATCTTGAGCCACTCACAGGTACAGTCTCTGACCAAAACGGGTATTTTACACTGAAAAATATACCCGTAGGGCGTGTAACGCTTGAAATTAGTTTTGTGGGCTACCAGACGGCCATTCTGCCCAATCTACTCCTTTCCTCGGGCAAGGAATTGCAATTGATGATAGGCCTCGAAGAGCAAATTTACACAGCAGATGAAATCATTGTGCGCGCCACTGATGAAAAGGGCGAAGTGCTTAATGATATGGCTACTGTAAGTGCTCGAAGCTTTTCTATCGAAGAAAGTCAGCGCTTTGCGGGTGCTAGAAACGATGTGTCGCGAATGGCCACCAACTTTGCGGGCGTGCAAGCCGCCAACGACCAGGTCAACGATATTGTAATCAGAGGCAATTCGCCATTTGGTTTACTTTGGCGCATGGAAGGGGTCGACATACCCAATCCCAACCATTTTGGCCAGACAGGCGCCACAGGTGGTCCGGTAAGCATGCTTAATACCAACGTAATGGCCAATTCTGATTTTTTGACAGGAGCCTTTCCGGCAGAATATGGCAATGCCATTGCTGGTGCTTTTGATCTCAACTTGCGAAACGGAAATTATGATAAGTATGAGTTTTTAGGTCAAGTTGGTTTCAACGGTTTTGAAGCCGGTGCCGAAGGGCCAATTTCCAGGAAAAACAAATCGTCGTTTATAGCTAACTATCGCTATTCAGTATTGGGTTTTATGGAAGCCATTGGTCTAAATCCCGGCACCGGCACTGGAACACCCTACTATCAGGATATGAGCTTTAAGGTAAATGTACCCATTAAAAATGTCGGGAATTTTTCAGCTTTTGGTATGGGAGGGATAAGCCGCATTGATTTTATCAATAGCAAAAAAACAG
>DAIQNU010000465.1:0-2335 GCA_036788235.1 Cyclobacteriaceae bacterium | reverse complement strand
CAATTATTATCATCTATATAGTGATGCCCAAATACCGGATCATTTGGTACCAAAGGCTTGATACGATGTACTTTTGCGCCCACACCATCAGCATTGTAAATGGTTTGTTGTTCGTCATAGACATCACCGTTGTAAACAACTGAGGTGTGGTGTCTCCATCCGCCAATGCTTTCTACATAACCACCATTATTACCATTGTTATAGGTATCTAATTCGATGGCCACCGAAGGTGAAATTTTTTGATTCATGCCTTGAGAGGCATGGATGGCATAACCTAAGCCTGCACCTTTGGAACCGGTGGCAGCCTCACGGTGAAAGGGATTTAAACCAATTCCCTCATTTATATTTTCGATGGTATCTCTGGGGTCAGTATGCATTACAAATGCCATTCCGTCGGCTCCAGAATTAGCACCGTTTTTATCACCCATGTATACCACGAAGTTGAGATCCATGCTTTGGCTGAAATCGACTTTGTCCGCAAACCAGACTGAGCCAAACTGATTATTGACATCACGGGTTACTGTGAAGCAACGCTGCGATCGTCTAATGGCATGGTACTTTGGTACAAAAGGATCTTGAGCTTGTATAGCCTCTATAGCAAACATGCTCAGAAGTATTATTAATAGTCCGATCTGTTTCATGATCGCTGATTTTGATTGATTGGTCTTTTTCACAATTCTCTCTTTACATCACCCTGCCAGCCGATATGTCTGACAAGTACAATTTCACGGTATAAATATAGAGTTGAATACAGGATCTAATCTGAGAGTAACCCGAGGTTACTTACATCTGTATGTAAGACCTGGTCTTAGATATTTTCAAAAAATTGCATAAAAATCAAATTATGGCAAATTGTTTTACTTCTAACTAAAATCATACATTGAGGTAAAATGGACTATTTAGGACTTTAAATAGACTTATACTTATATTTCATTGTACTATTACGGTATTTATATTTTTTTTATGCCTTTAGCCCTTAAATCCTTACATTGTTATTGAATTGAGATCATTCAAGATTTTTGAGCGCTATTGGAATCTGAGGCTGTTCAATTAAAGGAGCAGGTAAAAAAGTAGGGTATCTGCAAATTACAAATACCCATTTTGATTTAATTTTTTTAAATAATATTTACACATCTGGCCAATTTCTTTCATGACAAGTCACGAAAATCTGTTAATACCCCGCTATTTTATGAGGGTAATATGTCCAGTAAGCACAGAATTTTTACCGCAGTTCAACACATAATAATAAGCTCCGGAAGGTAATTCTTTGCCATCAGTCTTGCCTTCCCAGTCGTTTTGATAGGTGGGCGATTCAAATACCCGAAAACCATTTCTATCAACAATACTAATGGCACAACCCTCGAATAGTTCGATATTTTGGATTATCCAAGGACCTGTGCCTGCAATCAGATACTTATCTGCCTCCACCGGAAAATTGACTCGCTCTTGCACATATACGGTGATAACATCTGTACCAGTACACCCATTTTCATCTACACCCGTAACGGTATATGCAGTTGTATTTTCAGGTGTGGCTACCGGGTTGGGAATGGTGGCATTGTCCAGAGTTTCTGCGGGAGCCCAATTATAACTAAGTCCTCCCGTAGCGCCTAGCTGGGCGGAGTTCCCAGGATCTACGCGTAAATCAGCTGAAATCACCTTTATCTGCGCAGCAGGCACTTCTATTATATCTATTTCATCGTAACTGCGGCAGCCGGTATCGTTGTTGCTTTCGACAGAAACTTTACCTCCTTTGGCAACTTTAATAATTTTATCCGTGCTGCCTGTACTCCAGGTAAAGGTACCATGATCTGCATTTACACTGAGTTGTACTGTATCGCCCTTACATATAGTATAAGAGGCTGGCGAACCAGATACCTCCGCCACGCTTATGCTCAATCCTAATGAAGCTGATACCGTTATGTCATGTTCGTATGTTGATAGACATGTATTTCTATTATAGGCCACACTAAGTTTTACCCTAAACAGACCAGGTTGGGTAAAGGCAAAACCGGGGTTTTTCTCTCTTGAGAAATTTACCCCATCGAAATCCCAGAAATACGACATTTGCTCATTGGCATCGTAGGTTGACGTATTTTCAAAGGCTATGTTTTGCTGAAGACAAGCATCGTTTACATCTTCGAAGGATGCCACAATCGGTGACACCTTCCGTACCGGCAAAGTGTTGCTGGATCCTTCGCAGCCATTGGCATCTACTACCTTTACCTGGTAGCTGCCTGTATTAGTCACAACCAGTTCATGCGAATTGGAACCTGAAATAGGATTTTGTTGTTAAACCATGAATAGGTAGCACCAGGTAATTGATTAACGGATA
>DAIQNU010000464.1:0-2351 GCA_036788235.1 Cyclobacteriaceae bacterium | reverse complement strand
TAGAGTTTTCCAGCCAATGCTTTCAGAGATTGTTTCTTGTGTCCAGGTAATTTGCTCTTGAACTTCTTGGCCATAGCTATACTGGATAAAACCAAATGAAATAATTATAAGATACTTTTTCAACCTTTTAAGCTTTAAAATGCCCAGGCAAATTACATACAGTTATTGTAAATCAAAGTCAGTTTAGGATTAATTCGTTTCATGCATTAAAGTGCTTTTGTGCCACTCAATGGTAATCGTTTCAGGGAAAAGAAATGGCTTTGAAAGGGGGAAATCAGGAATTGATAATTAAGCATTGAACAGTATTTAAGCTTTAAAAAATGCACTAATTATTTTGACCTAAATTCACTCTTCTATGCATTTCTTTCTTCCTTAAATCCTACCTGCTTCTTTATATTTATCAATAAAATGCTGGTTGAGTGAATCTGAGTCTTTGTACTTCGCTCGCATTTCATCCAAATCTTTTTTCAGCTTTTTAACAGTCTCCGCATAAGACGGATTGTTGTATTGATTGGTCATTTCATTGGGATCATTTTTACGATCGTACAATTCCCATTCATCAACATCATAATAAAAATGGGCCAGCTTAAAATCCTCATTCACTATACCATAATGCCGCTTCACCATATGTACAGATGGATATTCATAGTAATGATAATAAACGGCATCTCTAAAATCTTCGGTATTACCATGAAAAAGTGGGATTAAACTTTCGCCCTGCATGTCATCAGGAGGCATAATGCCTGCCGCTTCTAAAAAAGTTTGGGCAAAATCAAGATTCTGTACCATTTGCGTATTAACCGACCCAGCTTTTATTACTTCTGGCCATCTCACCAGCAAAGGTGTCTTAAACGATTCATCATAGATAAATCGCTTGTCGAACCAACCATGTTCACCTAAATAAAAACCTTGATCCGATGTATATACCACGATTGTGTTTTTGTCCAGTCCATTCTCTTTCAAGAAATCCAATACCTTTCCTACACCTTCATCAACCGCTGCAATTGATCCCAGGTAGTCTTGCATATACCTTTGATACCGCCAATGCATCAAATCTTCCTCAGACATATTAGGATAGTCTCTGGCAAAAGCTTCATTAATAGGATCATACACTGCATCCCAGGCAGCTCTTTGCTCAGGGTTCTGCCTACTTACTTCACCTTTATAGGCACTTTTTCCCCAATCACTCGTTTCAGGTATTTTCAACTGATCCATCACCTCTGGTCGGAGTTTAGAGTCACCGGCCCAGTGCATATGTTTTAGCAAATTCATTTCTGCAGTTTTGGCTGCAGTACCTCTACCCTCATAGTTATCGAAAAGTGTTTCTGGCTCTTTAAATGTTTTCTTGGTAAACTCTTTATAATGTCTTTCGGCAGGCAACCACTCACGGTGAGGTGCTTTATGAAGATACATCAACAAAAAAGGCTCATTTGGATCTCGCTCCTTTGCCAGCCAATCCAAGGTCATGTCAGTGATAATGTCCGTAGTATATCCTTCAACTTGTATTTCACCTTCATTCTTGGTAATAAAGTCTGGGTTGTAATATTTGCCTTGACCTGGAAGTATCTTAAATTGATCAAAACCTTTTGGATTGTTACCAAAGTGCAATTTGCCAAACATGGCGGTTTGATAACCACTTTGCTGAAGAATCTGCGGAAATGTGATGTTGGTGGTATCAAAAGGAAAGTGATTGTCGATTTTACCATTGATATGGCTGTGCTTACCTGTAAGTATTACAGCTCGGGCGGGAGCACAAATAGAATTAGTTACACAAGCGTTGGTAAACTTTATTCCTTCATCTGCTAATCGATCAATATTGGGTGTCTGAATCAAATGATCACTATATGCGCTTATAGCTTGATAGGCATGATCATCGGACATAATAAAAACAATGTTTGGCTTTTGGGTTAATTCGTTTTCACTATTCCTAGGTGTAAAGCAACTGGCTAAAACCAGAGCTAAAAACAAGATTTTGATGGGTTTTAACATGGCGATTTTTTTCAAACATATTCTAAAAGTGATTTTTAAAAATTTGATGTATCAAAATCATTTCAGAATTTATAATTTTTAGTTGAACAAGATAAGCAACTCTAGCTTAATTTCTATTGATAATTGGGCTAGCGTTGAAAAAATTTGCTTTTACCAATTCTATATTATCAATTTTTCTAACTGTATTTTAGTCTTTTAATAAAATGATTCTACTAATATTTTTATGGACGCAATTGAATAAACAGACTGAAATTGATTGACATTCTACTAAGTTTCCAGACTGGACTGGTCTTAATTCTAGCGTCTTCGACGCTTTGAGAAGCTCGCAAAGGCGCCAAGGCGCTAAGTTTCCGCAAAGGGAT
>DAIQNU010000463.1:0-2364 GCA_036788235.1 Cyclobacteriaceae bacterium | reverse complement strand
GTTGGCGGCGGCCGTGGTGCTTTCATCGGCGCAGTTCACCGAATTGCTGCCAATATTGATGGACAAATCGAATTGGTTTGCGGTGCTTTTCACATTGATCCCGAGTTATCACTTTTATCAGGACAAGATTTGTTTTTGTCGCCCGATAGGGTTTATCGCACCTACCAGGAAATGTTCGAAAAAGAAAGCCAGTTGCCTGCGGATCAGCGCATGGATTTTGTGAGCATAGTTACGCCTAATCATGTACACTTCGATCCTGCCAAATTAGCTTTGGAAAATGGCTTCAACGTGATATGCGAAAAGCCGCTTTCTTTCAGTCTAGATGAAGCGCTTGAGCTACAAAAGCTGGTAGAAAAAACAGGACTTACCTTTGCAGTAACCCACACCTATACGGGATATCCTATGGTAAAGCAGGCCCGTGATATGATCAAAGAAGGGACATTTGGCAAAATCCGCAAAGTAGTAGTGGAATACCCGCAAGGTTGGTTGTCAACCCCTTTGGAGCAGAGTGGTCAACAACAGGCTTCCTGGCGTACAGATCCTAAAAAGTCGGGCAAAGCCGGCGCTATTGGAGATATAGGCACACATGCGGAAAATCTGGCAGAGTATATTACGGGACTCAAGATCACAGAACTATGTGCTGATGTCACCACATTTGTACCGGGTCGCTTACTCGATGACGACGGAAACATCCTTATACGCTTTGACAATGGCGCCAAAGGTGTATTGCATTGTAGCCAGGTGAGTGCCGGTGAAGAAAACGCATTAAAGATAAGAGTATATGGAGAACTAGGCGGTTTAGAATGGAGCCAGATGGAGCCCAATACCATGTATGTAAAATGGCTTGATAAACCGACCGAAATATACCGCACAGGAGGAGATCGCAAATTCATGTGGCCAAATGCCCAGGCACATACCCGCGTACCAGCCGGCCACCCCGAAGGATATCTCGAAGCGTTCGGGAACATTTATCGCAATGTAGCCAAAGTAATACAGGCAAAGCTTGAAGGTAAGGAACCCGAAGCACATTTTCTTGATTTTCCTACCGTTTACGATGGCGTGCGTGGTATGAAGTTCATAGATGCAGCGATAGAATCTGGACAAAGCGACAAAAAGTGGATTAAATTATAAACCTATAAAAAATAAAAATTATGAAAGGACCGGCAATTTTTTTGGCTCAGTTTATGGGCGATGAGGCTCCATTTAATAATCTTAATAATATATGTGAATATATGGCGGAGCTGGGCTATGAAGGCGTTCAACTCCCCAGTTGGGATAGTCGCTGTGTAGACTTGAAAAAGCTCGCAGAGAGTAAAACCTACGCTGATGAAGTAAAAGGCATTGTAAGTAGCCATGGCCTGGAGATTACTGAATTGTCAACTCACCTTCAGGGTCAGCTCGTAGCTGTGCATCCAGCCTACGATACCATGTTTGATGGTTTTGCACCTAAAGAAGTTCATGGAAACCCAAAAGCACGAACAGATTGGGCTATTCAACAAATGAAGTATGCAGCGGTGGCTAGTAAAAATCTTGGCATAACCGAGCATGCCTCTTTTTCTGGGGCGCTTTTATGGCCATTTGTTTATCCCTGGCCTCAACGCCCAGCTGGCTTGGTTGACACAGGGTTTACAGAATTGGCTAAGCGATGGAAGCCTATTCTTGATGTATTCGACGAAAATGGTGTCGATGTTTGTTATGAGCTCCATCCAGGCGAAGACCTGCACGATGGCATTACATTCGAGCTGTTTCTTGAAGCACTTGATAATCACCCAAGAGCCAATATATTGTATGATCCAAGCCACTTTGTACTACAGGCTTTAGATTATTTGCAATTTATTGACATATATCATGAGCGCATCAAGATGTTCCATGTAAAAGATGCCGAACTTAATCCAACCGGAAGATCAGGCGTCTATGGTGGATACCAAGGCTGGGTAGATCGCCCGGGTCGGTTTAGATCCTTGGGCGATGGTCAAGTCGATTTTGGAGGTATTTTTTCCAGACTTGCACAATACGACTTCAATGGTTGGGCTGTGCTTGAGTGGGAATGCTGCCTAAAACATCCTGAAGATGGAGCTGCAGAAGGTGCACCATTTATTGAATCCTATATGATTCGTAAAACTGAAAAGGCATTTGATGATTTTGCAGATTCAGGTTCTGATGAGCCAGGCAATAAAAAAATACTTGGTTTAAGTTAATTGATATTAGGCTCTGGTAAAATATGCAGAGCCTTTTTTTACTATTGCAATTCACTGTTTGTTAAGCACGATTGTTGACAAATTTAAATTAATTGGATTAGTCTTGCTATTTTAAAATGAACAACTTAAATATATCTAATATGATGCATAAACTTAATTTTGTAAT
>DAIQNU010000462.1:0-2370 GCA_036788235.1 Cyclobacteriaceae bacterium | reverse complement strand
CTAATCTTCGACCAGTTCAAAACTTCAGGCCGTACTTTTTCGATTTGCTGGCTTATGCTGGCATGTTCTGGTCGGCTAAAATCCGGGTCTATTTGCATAATTTCAGATGCTTTCTGTCTGGCAAGTTGCAGTATCTCTCCGTCTTTACTCAAATCCGCAATCAGCAAATCCATAATACCACTCTGCCGCGTGCCCATCATGTCGCCGGGCCCACGTAGTTTCAAGTCAGCCTCAGCTATTTCAAATCCATCGTTCGTACGCACCATGGTTTTTAGTCTTTCCTTACTTTCTGCCGACAATTTGTAACCAGCCATTAACACGCAGTACGATTGCTCAGCACCTCTCCCTACCCTGCCCCTAAGCTGGTGCAATTGTGCCAAGCCAAATCGCTCAGCATTTTCAATAACCATAACCGAGGCATTGGGTACGTTCACACCTACTTCAATCACAGTGGTGGCCACCATAATTTTTGTTTCATTTTTGACAAATCGCTGCATCTCAAAATCTTTGTCGGCAGCTTTCATACGTCCATGCACTATACTGATAGCATATTCCGGAAAAGCCCGGCAAATTGCCTCATAGCCATCAGTCAGATCTTTAAGATCCAACTTTTCCGATTCTTCAATTAGCGGATATACTACATAGACCTGCCGTCCCGCTTCAATTTGTTTGCGCATAAAACCAAAAACCCAGATTCGGGCATTGTCGTGCTTCAATACAGTCTGGATGGGCTTGCGACCGACGGGTAACTCGTCAATTTTCGATACATCCAGATCGCCGTATACCGTTAGTGCTAATGTGCGGGGTATGGGCGTGGCGGTCATCACCAAAATATGCGGATAAAATTTTTCATGTTTTCGCCATATTCTGGCTCTTTGGGCTACCCCAAAGCGGTGCTGCTCATCAATTACAGCCAAACCAAGATTTTTGAATTTTACAGGATCTTCAAGCAGTGCATGTGTTCCTGTAAGAATGTGCAAATCGCCAGCTTCAAGTGCTGCAAATAAATCTTTGCGTTTGCGTTGCCTGGTAGAGCCAGTGAGTAAGTCTATATTGAGGCCAAGTGCCTCCGCAAAGGGTTTGAGTCCCCTGAAATGCTGTTCGGCAAGTATCTCTGTCGGTGCCATGAGTAAGGTCTGGCAACCGCTGCCTATGGCTAGCAGCATGCACAAAAATGCCACAATGGTCTTGCCACTCCCAACATCTCCCTGGATAAGGCGGTTCATTTGCTGGCCAGACTTCATGTCGGCAAAAATTTCCTTAACAACTCTCTTTTGCGCGGCAGTAAGTTCAAAAGGCAAATGTTCATTATAGAATCGTGTTAGCAAGCCTGTTTGATCGATTACCTGTCCATTAAATTTTTCCTGGCGACCTAGTTTAAGCTTTAGTATGCGCAGTTGGAGATAGAACAACTCTTCGAATTTCAGGCGAAAACGGGCCTTTTGTAAGGATTGTATATTATCTGGAAAGTGTATCTGGCTTAGTGCTTCATACTTGGGCAACAAAGCGAGTTCATCCCTCAGAGTTGTCGGCAATGTTTCCTTTACATGATTACCAACTTGTGCCAACAAATTGCGCATGTATGCCGAAATGCTTTTGCTGTTAATGTATTTTCTGCGCAAACTTTCGGTAAGAGAATAAACAGGCTGCAAACCCGGGCTTTGGATGCTGGTATTTGTTAGCAATTCCATTTCCGGATGTGTGATCGATGGTCTGCCATTAAAAAATCCCGGCTTGCCAAACACAATATAATCGGCTCCAGGCTTGAGTTTCTTAATAACCCATTGCAAACCCTGAAACCATGTAAGCTCCATGGTGCCGGTTTCATCCCTAAAAATCCCTGCGAGTCTTTTTTTTCCTGATATACCATGCTCGGCAATGCTCACGAGACGACCTCTGATTTGCACTGTTGGCATATCATCATGAATTTCGACTATTTTTTGAAATCGGGTTCGGTCGTCGTAGCGAAAAGGATAATATTGAATGAAGTCACCGTAGGTAAATATACCCAAATCTTTATTGAGCAGTGCTGCACGCTGAGGACCAACACCTTTCAGGAATTCGATTTTAGTATCGAAAAATCCTGCCATACTTACAAGGCGGCTTTATTTTTACGTTCCTCAGACCATTGTAAGGTATTGAGCAAATGCTGAATATCGTTTTGCATGTAGTTGATTACAGGTGCCAGCGAATCGTTCTTGGTAGCTGTTTTGAAATATAGTGCACCACGCAAAAAATGCTGACTAGAATCGGTGCTAAAAAATTGATATTGACTGGGCACTTCGCCACTTAACTCTGCCAGCACTGCGGTTTTGCCATGATCTGTTATAATGATGTATTCATCAATAGAATAGGCCTTCACCTGGTGCT
>DAIQNU010000461.1:0-2390 GCA_036788235.1 Cyclobacteriaceae bacterium | reverse complement strand
ATATATTTTTGATACCCAGAACAAAAATGTAGTGCTTTTTGAGAAATTGGATGATGCTATCTCGTTTTTGGATTTCCGCACATGGATCCGGACTAAAGTCGAAGTTTTAGACCATAAAATGCTCGTTTATATAGAAGATATGGAAACGCCGACCTTTGTGGTTGATAATTTAAAGCGTGATGCAGAGGAAGGCGGCATAAGTTTAATAAGTGATTTTGATCAAGTCTATTTTAGCGATTTTTCTGTGACGGAAATTGAAGCTAATGACGAGTCAAAAAAAAGCTTAAATAAAAATAGTCTTTCTCCCAATTATTTAATAAAATGGGAGGTTTCTGAGATGTTCACCAAAGACTCCATAAATTTCCTATCGCAAGTAGATTCGCTATTCGAAAATAAAGGGAAATTTAAATCGATTCAGGCTGATGATGATGGTCTTCTTAACATCAGTCGCTTTTATGATGATATGACCAAAACGGTTGCCTTAAGCTGTACGATCATTTCCGATTCGGACAAAACAGTTGGCCTTAACTTTGACTATGCCGATCATTTAGTTATTTTGTTGAATTCGAAAGTACTTTTCGACAAGGGAATGAACTTTCAAGCTCCTCCTGAGAAAGGGGAAGAGGGAAGGGTCTTTGTAGACGATGAGTACGTTGAATTAAATTTATCAAAAGGGCCTAATAAATTGATCTTTGTTTTATCAGCAGACAATAGGCAAAAATACAATTGGGGATGTATTGCGAAGTTGGAAAATTTGGAGGGAATTAAAATTGAATAATTAGGAACATATTTGATTGCCACTACCTCATAAAAAAAGGTAATATATGTCATAAATGGCGTATATTAATCTTTGCAAACAATTTAAAAGGTGAACAGAACATTGTACATGCACGCAGTACTGATTTTTATTCTCATGTTAACTTCATGTGTGTCAAAAGAAAAATCAGAAAAATTATTAAATGAAAGTTTTGACTATGATAGTGCTGCATTAACCGATTCTACTCGTCATATCATTTCCAGAATTGATGGTTCCCAGATTGATGCTTCCATTCTGGAAGAAAAAATCACCTCTTTGATGGATTCAGCTAATGTAACAGGTCTGGCTATTGCCATTCTTAATGACAACCAAATTGTTTTTAGAAAGGCTTTCGGGTTTGCCAATCAAAAAAAGAAGATACCCTTTCAGATTAACCATTCGTTTTCTGGAGCATCACTTAGTAAAGCAGTTTTTGGCTACTTAGTTTCGATATTGGTAACAGAAGGGGTGATCGATTTGGATACGCCCCTACAACACTATTTAGATTTTTCTTTGTACGAATTGAATTCCGATAATAAGTGGCGTGGTTTTCAAGATTTGGAAAATGATAAGAGATATGAAAAAATCACTGCCCGAATGTGCCTGACTCATACAACCGGATTTCAAAATTGGCGGTGGATACCCAGACCGAATGACCCTGAAAACAGGGAGAGACTTAAAATTTATTTTGACCCTGGGACGCAATACTACTATTCAGGAGAGGGAATTATGCTATTGCAATATGTACTTGAGCATGTTACAGGAAAGGGGATTGAGGAATTGGCAAAGGAAAAAGTTTTTAACCCGCTTCAAATGAAAAATACGAGTTATGTGTGGCAGAAAAGATTTGAAGACAAGTATAGCAATGGGCATACGGGGAAACAAGACGTAATTAAAAAAAATAAACGGGATGAAGCTCAGGCAGCTGGTTCAATAGAGACCAATTTAATCGACTATTTAGTTTTTGTAAAACACATTATGCAACTTTACAATCAGGGATCTGAGATAACAAGAATAATGCTGAAGCCAAATTTTCGAATTCGTACAAAAGCGCAGTTTGGTCCTTTATCACTGGAACAATCAGATGAAAACGATGCTATACAATTAAGTTATGGGCTGGGATGGGGTTTGTTGCAATCACCTCATGGATTAGGTGCTTTTAAAGAAGGCCACGATGAAGGATTTCAACACTATAGCATAATCTTTCCGGAAAACGAGATAGGTGTGGTAATACTCTCGAACAGTGACAATGCCGAAAGCATCTTTAAAGAATTATTAGAAATTACAATAGCTGATATTTATACACCATGGAAATGGGAAAATTACATGCCATATCAGATGAGAGAAAAATAAACGGTTAAAACACACAATATAAAAGTGTTGGGATTCAGTGGTTGCGGAAAGGGGCCAAGTGTAGCTTCTTTTAGTATTGGTATATGTGAATGCAGCGCATTTACCAATAGCGGTCTTATTTTCATTTAGCGGTATTGGTGAATCCAGAGGATTTGGTAACGTTCTTATTGTCTGTTGAATCTTATATGTATCTTCGATTTATCCAGCAATTTAAAATTTAAAACATCTCTGCGCCTGCCGG
>DAIQNU010000460.1:0-2402 GCA_036788235.1 Cyclobacteriaceae bacterium | reverse complement strand
AAAATATGATTTTAAATTTCGCAAAAAAAGGACATAAAAAAAGCTACTCCATACCAAGATGAAGTAGCTTTTATTAATGTTCTTTTTTAATTAAAATGCAATACCTAAGCAAACTCCACCTCTGGCACTGAAACCTGAAAAGGAACCAAAATCAAAATTATCTTCATTGCCAGAATCATAATCAGCGCTACTGCTACTGTAAGATGGCCCTGCAAAGATATTTAAAACAATTCTTTCTTTGAATATCCATTGCTTACCAATGACTAAACCACCTCCAAACGAACTTACTGTAGCTTTAGCATCAACTTCATTACCGTTGTTATTAATAGTTGGAGCAGTACCAGTTAAGGATGAATATCTTAAATAGGGTGCCAAATAAAATCCTTCAGGAGCATCAGTTTCAGATAAATAAAAGCGATACTCCGGGGTAATTCCAAAACCTGAAAGTCTGGTGTCCTGAATAGAGGCTCCTGTGTAGAAAAATCCAAGCTGGAAACTGCTGTTTTCATTTAAGGCTCTTTCATATTGAAGATTGAGCGTTCTTAAAAGTGGACTAAAAATATTAATTTTTACGTTATTTTCCTGAGCTAAGGTCATTTGCGGAACTGCCAATGAGCATGTCAAGATGGCAAAAGAAAGAATTAATTTTTTCATGGTAGATTTATTAATTAAAAGTAAAAAGTTTAATTGAACAGCTCAAAATTATGTATTGGATTGCAATATTTTTATTTATGATTGCACTAAATATTACATTGGTTCTATTTTTTTCCTTAACAAATCAAAAATCTTGTTCAATATAGGAATTCCGCTAACTCAAAAACTCATCAAATTCATGTTTAAAAAATCAGTTAATTTCAAACTATACACCTTTATAATGTCGCTAGGATGACAATTAAACAAACCATGACAGTTTATTGGTACTATCCATCTTGGTTACTTCTGCAAAAAGATCGAAAAGGCCAATCACTTAACTAAATGGTAATTAAGGCAACTTGGCCACCAAAGCTTCTGGCAATACACGCAGTATATTATATATTATTTTCCACTTGAATCCCGGCACTATCGTAAATCCTGAGCCGGAATTTACTATGCATTTGGCTACATATTCAGGCTCTAAAAGCATAGATTCTGGCAAATCCAGTCCTTTGTTGATTTTTGTACGAATATAACCTGATATAAGCACATTCACAGTGATTTTCCTTGCTGCCAAATGCTGCCTTAAACCCGCCAAATATTGAGTAAAGGCAGATTTGGTGCTTCCATATATAAAATTGCTCTTTCTGCCACGCACACCTGATAAGGAGGACAGACCTACAATTTTCTCAAGGTGAGTGTTTGCAGCATCTGAAACTATTATGTTCAATATAGAAACAGCACCACTGTAATTGACAGTCATCATCTGAAAACTGTCTTGCCATTCGGCCATGGCTTCTTCATTGGTTTTGAGAAAACCAGCGGCATAAATTACAATGTGTGGCTTTTGCACCAGCGACTGATAAAAAGAAGTATGCGAATCAAAATCAGTAGCATCAAAATATTTAACTTCAATCTGATCAGCAGGTATGGCTGAGGTGGCTATAAAGGCATCAAGATCGGAAGTGCTACGCGACGCTGCAATTACTTTATAGCCTTTAGCCACATAGAGTAGTATTACTTGCTTGGCAACATCTGAGTTGGCACCAAGTACCAGTACATTTTTAGACATGATGGAGGTTTAAGTATTGAGTCAACTAATGCTGCAATATACTTTTTATCATGCAGTTTTGGCGTTGGTGGCCTTATAAAAATTGCGCAATATCAATTCGAGCTTTTCATACTCGATTAAAAAACCATCATGGCCATAATCAGATTCTATAGCTTCGAATGTCGCGTTTTTTACATGATCGGCCATAAATTGCTGTTCTTCCTGAGGAAAAAGTATGTCAGTAGTGATACCAATAAAAATACTGCGTGCTACTATCCTTGCGAGTGCTTTGGAAATACCGCCTCTATTTCGTCCTACATTTTGCGAATCCATAGCTTTGGATAGATACCAATAGGTAAAGGCATTGAAGCGTTTGGCTAGCTTTTCGCCTTGGTACTTTTGGTAAGAAGATGCCCGAAAATTATCAAATACATCATCACTGCTCTCGCCCTGCGATTTGTTGTATTGTATGCTATTTCTATAAGAGAGCAACCCAACAGCTCTGGCAGCCTTCATACCACCAAGACCTGCCTTTTCATTTTTTTCTATCCAGGTGCTATCTGCCTCTATGGCCATTCTCTGGGTTTCGTTAAATGCGATAGCCCAGGGAGAGTGGCTGGCATTGGAGCCAATAGATATAAGATGATTGAAAACCTCTGGTCTTGTTACGGCCCATTCTACGGCTTGCTGACCTCCCAGCGAACAACCAATGACCGTG
>DAIQNU010000459.1:0-2411 GCA_036788235.1 Cyclobacteriaceae bacterium | reverse complement strand
AAAACTTTAGAAAACCTAATTGAGGTATGTCAGGATGGGATTAAAAATTATAGAGATGCTTCTGAGCATATTATCCACCCTGATCTCAAAACAATATTATACCGATTATCTCAGCAAAGGGCTTTGTTTGAAGCCGAATTGAAGGGCGATATGAGGGAGTTGGGCGGAAATCCAGATGAAATATCAGACAATGACCTCAAAAGTACGTTACATCAGGCTTGGCTGAACTTCAAATCGGGACTGAATGGAGAAGATACAAATGCGATTTTGAACCAATGCAAGAAGATTGAAAGCACTGCCATGAGAAAATATGAAGATGCGCTCTCTAATGAGCTTCCTACATATATTAAAGATAAAGTGGAATAGCAATACAAGCTGATTAGAGGTGCTTACGACCAATTAGTAGAGTTTCAGCAAAATCCTAGTTAATGTGCATTATTAATCAGAATGTATCTTTTCTCTAAGAAGTTTTAATACTTTTTGGCTTTGATGCCAATTTTAGAAGTGTCAGTAATGGTCAAAATTTATTTATAACATAGTTTTACTATATTTATAAATTAGCCAAAATCGGGTAGGAGAAACAGGATTAGTTCCTGTTTCGACCTCCAACACCACCGTACGTACCGTTCGGTATACGGTGGTTCCTTACTTTACATCCTTCGATATGTGGATGTTGATTTCAGCTATCCCGACAAACTATGTTACTATTGCCTATTTTCGGATTCCGTCCTATCTTCTTGCAAGGAGCCTTAATTTGAACATATAACATTATTTGTTTATCCGATAGCGCTCATTTACTATCCAACTGCAAGGTTCAGCCCTTCCCTTTTTATAATCTCTCAATACATTCATTGAGATCAAATTACCGGGTACTATGGACTCGGCTGACTCCTCATGGCAAGCTTTTTTGCCCCCAACAGGCAACCAGATACCAGACACAGATCTAAGAGTGTGAGAGTATGATCAGGACGATGCACGAATCACAGGATTTGAGGCGGCCTTGCTTTAGAATCCTCTGGGCACCAACAACCTCACCTTCGACTCAAGGTACTCCATGGTGCGCGGCATAAATACCGAAAGTGGCGACTATATGCCCCTGATGCCGGCAGACCGCTGGTTCAATAGTATGAATTTAAAATTGCCAAATGCGGGGAAATTGAATAGAATCTACTTGAAACTAACTTACAACTACGTTTTGGAGCAGACCCGTCTCGGTTTGAAAGAACAAGATGTGCTTTCAGGGGGTATGACAGAATCTTTTGGTTTATTAGGATTTGGTGCTGGTACTACCTTGCTTTTGGGCAAGCAGGAGTTTAATCTTGACATTACTGCTACCAATATTCTCAATAAGGCCTATGTAGACCATCTGTCTTTTCTGAGGCCTTTTGATTTTTTTAACCTTAGAAGAAATATCAGTGTCAATTTAAATATCCCGATCATATTTTAAGCCTTTTTCAATCAAATAAAATTGTTCAAGCCTTCCAGTGTTATAATATCCGGAAGGCTCTTTTTGTTAGAAAATGTACAGCTTCCTTCTCAAGCTTTCAAAGTCGGTTCTATTGTCAATTTAATGGATCAAAATTTTAAGCTAAAAAATGTTGAAATAAACAATTAAACCTCAAGTTGGAATAATTCAAAACCTTATATTTTCTTAAATATCCTGTTTGGGCTAGCCTAATATCAATTAGCCTTGCAGATTTAAAAACCATATAACCTGCCTGCCGCAGGCGGGCCAGCCTTTGCCAGGCAGGTTATATGGTTCAAAATTGGCAAGCCAAATCCCGATATGATTTAAAAACTACACAAGCTGTTTGTCGCTCAAATAGAGGGATAAAAGAACATATAAGATAAAGTAAACCAATACTTCCACTAAATTCATGGTAGTACCAATAGAATTGAAAAAAAATTTACCTTTTTAGATTTACCTAAAGAATCTTTTTTGCGGGGCAAAATAATTAACCCTACCTTTGCAATAGAATTGTAGCGTTTTGATGAGGAAAGAAAACATAGTAAGGCTAATTGCGCTGCTGCACTTGTCGTTGATGGGTGCTTTGATGTTGAACAGCACCTTGTTCTGGCATGTGCATCAATTGAATGACAATAGTCTTATTGTACATGCCCACCCCTATCAAAAATCTGAAGACCAACCTTTTCAAGAACACCAGCATACCGATGATGAACTTCTGACGATTGACCTCATATCCAATGCGGTTTATTTTTCACCCGAAGTGCATCAGATTCAGGAATTGAAAGCTACTTACACTGAATGTATTGAATGTTTTTACAACTCACACATTTACAGCAATCATTTTTTAAGTAACAAAAGATTACGAGGCCCTCCAGTTATCGCCTAATTATTTATTCGACAGCATACGAGATGCATGATGCACATTTGTATGTCTAACCGACAT
>DAIQNU010000458.1:0-2412 GCA_036788235.1 Cyclobacteriaceae bacterium | reverse complement strand
AAAAGTCGTTCCGGTCAGTTGTCGATTGAAAAGCATCTTCGGTTACAGGCAATCCTCCCGTATCACCTCCTATATACAAGTTGCTATCACTTTGTAAATCACCACCCCATCCACTAACAAATATGTTCCCGCATTCATTTACCATAAAGGCTGTTGGCGATATATCTGGCGTAGGCCTTCCGGATCCAAACACAGTGCTGAAAATTGTTTCGGTAAGTTCGGCATTTAAGCAATGAATAAATTGGCTGCTGTTGCTATTGCTGTAAACAGCTTCACTCACAGGGTAATCCCCCATAGTTTGACCTAAAACATATACTTGATCGTCGTATAGTTCAAGGAAATATACCTGATCGTAACTGTTGGTGCCAACATATGTGCTATGTTGTACGGAGGTGCCATCAGCAGATATTTTATAAATAAAGCCATCTATATCTGTCGAGCCTGCTTTCGAAGGTTTGTGTGCTGCCGCATCTACAGACAAATTCATGCTAGTGGTACCACCCGCCACGTATACTTCATTTAACGGATTTATTTTTATAGAAAAAAGTGCATCCATGCCTTCGCCACCCACGTAGCTAGACCAGTAAACTTCTGATAAATCGGACGAAAGTGAAGCGACAATGCCATCGTTAAACCCTCCTCCATAGTCAGACTGAAAGGCATTGACAACAGGGAAATCGGAAGAAGCGGTGTGCGAAGCTATATATATATTGTTGGCTTCATCCACAATAACATCGCTTCTGAACTGGTCACCATAGTTTACAGTAAGCGGTCGTTCTGGTATTAAAATGCCATCATTTCCCGACCCACCAATATAGGTAGATGCCAACAATTCGTTGCCATTTGCACTTAGTTTAGCTATGTAAATATCAGATCCATTTGCATAGTTTACGCCGGAAATTACCTCAGCGAATTGCCCGCCACCATAGGTACTTTGATAAGCTCCATCGGTTACGGGAAAATTTAAAGAGCTGGTTGAGCCGAGAATCACCAGATTACCATCGTGGTCTTCAATAAGACTTTGTGGCACTTCACTTTGGCTACCACCCAGGTAGGTAGCATATAATAATTCTGAACCTGTGGAATCATATTTCAAAATACCAATATCCCAAACGCCACTAAAGTTACGCTGATAGGCGCCTACCGTAGTTGGAAATCCGACACCACTGACAATACCTCCTGAATATAAATCGCCATTTTCTGAAGGAGCCGCAGTAAAGCCCCAATTGTCGGCAAATGAACCTGAAAAGGTTGAAAAAATTATAATAGGATCGATGATGAGTGTATAGGAGCTATCGTAGCCATCCGGCAAATCAAAATATACATTGCCGCCTTCACTTCGAAACTTGCAGAAGACGGCAATTTCTTTACCATCTATAATCTGATAAGCATATGGAGCTTTTTCTGTAACAGTATTTAAACTGGTTTCTAATAGTAGATCGCCATCTTTTATAGAAACCTGCTCCGCGCCATTATAAGAAAGTTTTATTTGGTTTGGATCGGCACCTGGCTTTACAACTAAGTCGTATTTTAAACCAGTTTCGCCATTATAAATTTTCAGATTTATACCATCATACAGCGCTGTAATATTCAGGCTAGCATAAGAAAATTGATCTGTTGCCCATTTTAATGGATTATTACCAATAAAAAAGTTATATTTTTCAGGGTATGATTGTTCATGTTGAATAGTTGCATTTTTGTTGGCGCCTTCAAAAACCATATCAAAAGCATGTAAATCGAATAGGTCGTTATTTACCATTCGAGAAACGCCCATGATATTTGGTGCTTGGTCACTCTGTTTGTATAGCAGTCGAGATCGGTCGTAGAAAACATATCGAAGCGCACCGTCCAATATATATAATTGCCCTCCTGGTACCTGAGCGCGGTATTGTACCTGTGTATCCCATTGGCCGGCATTGGGTATAAATCTATAACCAGCAGTACCCAGCACATCATTTGACATGATAAAAATCAAATACATTCCAATTCCAATCAGCCTCATTCTATCCTCTATTATTGTTTAAACCGTATTTTATTTGATTCTACAATTTCAACTGTAAATGATGTTTAAAGATAACAATTATTCCCTCATCAGGTTCAGAAGTTGTTTTTTCGATACAAAAGGAAAGCTGAAATCATACGTTTTTTTTGTTCATGAATTACCAACTCAAGTTTAGTACAATTATCTGAACAGCGCTTGACCATAATAGCCCAGCCTTTACAAGATGTCAAAATGCTTTTCTGCTTTCCATTTTCATATAAGTCGGATGAACTTTGTCATATGAAAAAATGATTTATCAATCTCCTTTTTCTCCACAGGCTGGAGTTGTGGCTAGTAACTTGTCCCCACTGGATTCTTGAACTTTCAAACAAACCTGATTTTGGAAACCTAAAAGCAGCCGCTGAATTGCA
>DAIQNU010000457.1:0-2431 GCA_036788235.1 Cyclobacteriaceae bacterium | reverse complement strand
TTTTCTGATTGTTCCATTTACTGACATTTTGATATCGGATGCAGGCCGCCTAAATCAAATCATCCATTTATTTACAATTTTTACCGTGACTTGGCTACTTATTCAGGTGATAGCTGTAATAAAGCACGTTAGTGTAAAAAAATACAATATCAATGTTTCTGATAATCTTGTAGCTCGCAAAGCCCTGACACAATACAACATTCTTGAACGTGTAGCAGTCTTTGTGATTATCATATTAGCCATTGGTTTTGCATTGATGACTTTTGAAAGCATTAGAAAAATTGGAGTGAGTCTTCTGGCTTCCGCAGGTGTGGCAGGCATCATTCTGGGTTTTGCGGCACAAAAGCTCATTGCCACTGTACTTGCCGGCTTGCAACTGGCCATCACACAACCCATAAGAATTGAAGATGTGGTCATTGTAGAAAAAGAATGGGGATGGATTGAGGAAATTACCCTAACATATGTGGTGATTCGTATCTGGGATCAAAGAAGGCTAATTGTTCCAACGACCTACTTTATAGAAACCCCTTTTCAAAATTGGACCCGGCAATCAGCAGATATTCTGGGTACTGTATTTTTATATACCGATTACCATCTACCAGTCGATCCACTTCGTGATGAATTGAAACGATTGCTCGGCACCACCGAACTTTGGGACGGTAGAGTTGGAATTATTCAAGTAACCGATTCAACGCAACGAACCATGGAATTACGTATTCTAGTAAGTGCTTCGACATCGCCACGAGCATGGGATCTGAGGGTTTTCCTTCGTGAGCATTTAATTAAATACATACAGGTAAATTATCCTGAATGCTTGCCCAGAACGCGTATTGAAATGGAAGAGAATGTTGTTGGAAAAAATTCAACTTCCGAATCTTCCAGGTGATTTCACTTAGTTGTTACATCTAAATCACCTAATTCAATAGTTCATTTGTGTAGCCTTTGTCTTCTACCCAATCAGGTATAGGAAACGAACGGATTTTGCCTCTAAGACGCGGATAGCTTTCAAAAATATCTCCATCTCCACTAACTCTAGGATCTTCCGTTTGCATCAAATAGCCACCTAATTGAAACCGATGCACTAATAATTCCTCGTGATATTGCTGGTCTTCTGCCAGATTATTAAGACAATAAGGATCATTGACAATGTCAAAAAATTCTTCAGCAGGCCTACGTTTTACTGCCCATTGAAGGTATTTGGCAATTTCGGGGTTATCTACGTTTTCTACAAGAAAATCCTGTGTCGGGCAGTCATCAATATCTGTATAGGCATAATGCATAGGTTCCAGATTTCCTTCGTCATCATACTTTTGAGGGGCACCAGCAGGCCACCGCTCTGGTTTAAAATTACGAATGTATAAAAACTGTGAGGTTCTTATGGCTCGCTGAGGATAACCCAAATTGTTCCATCGGGAACTGGAATGACGTTCTCTGGCAGAAAATACTGCGTTCCTATTATCGTCAACAATGCCTTCTTTTTTACTTAATAATATAGATAATAAACTATTGCCTGACATATGATCTTTAGATAGTCCATTAATTTCTAAATAAGTAGGTGCCAGATCAATCAAATTCACCAAATCATCCACTACCCTCCCTCCAGGCACTGCTTCACCCCAACGAATGGCCAAGGGTACATGAAAGCCATACTCGTACAAATTGGCTTTGGCGCGGGGAAAGGCCATGCCATTGTCAGATGTAACCACAATAATGGTATTATCAAGCTCGCCCATTTCCTCCAATAAAGCAATCATTTTTGCCAGGTGTTTATCATACCATTCAATTTCTACAGCATAATCGAGTAAATCAGATCGAATTTCTTCAGTATCTGGCAAAAAAGCTGGTACTTCAGCGTCTTCAAGCTTTTTCCCTGCCTTGAGTCCCGAACCCTTTTCAAAAGGTCTATGGGGTTCTGTGGAACCAAACCAAAAACAAAATGGTTGATCCTTGGGTCTTTCAGATAGAAAATCTTCAAAATTGGCTGCATAGTCAGTTTTGCCAATTCCCGTATAGGGAGGTTCCAGTTGATACTTTTTGAAATCATTCCCAGGTGGATTTCTTTTTCTACCACTTACTTGATAATCACCCGGAGCCCAACCTTTTGCGGTATATCCTACAAAATAGCCCGCTTCTTCAAGTATATCAGGATATACTTTAAATTTGGTTGGAAATGAACTGGCATGCGTACCAGCTTCTTCAAGTTGCCAGCAATTCATCCCGGTAAGTAAAGCTGCCCTACTAGGTGCACATCCTGGTGACGCTACAAATGCATTGGTAAATAAAACGCCCTCCTTAGCAACTCGGTCAAAAGCAGGAGTTTGCACCATCTTGCTTCCATAAGCTGACGCATGAGGGTAAGACTGATCATCTGATATGACAAACAGAATATTGGGTTTGCGGTCAGGTAAAGCCTTTGATTCTTTTATTTCGC
>DAIQNU010000456.1:0-2447 GCA_036788235.1 Cyclobacteriaceae bacterium | reverse complement strand
TACCCGCAAAGACTTAGCGATGTACTATGATGAAATAGGCAGAATGGATAAGAATATTGGTGAAGTAGTTGCAGAGCTAAAAAAAAGAGGATTGTACGACAATACTTTGATCGTATTTATAACAGACAATGGGAAACCTTTTACACGGGCCAAGGGCACCTTGTATGATGAAGGCGTAAGATCACCCCTTATTTTACATTGGCCCAAACAAATCGTGAAAGGTCGCACCTCAAATGAGATGGTATCATTGATAAATCTGGCTCCTACATTTTTGGATTTAGCAGGGGTGGACATACCAAAATCTATGTATGGCCGAAGCCTGAGAGCCTTGATTGAAGGCAAGACTTTTAAAGGAGATGAGTACGTATTTAGTGAGCGCAATTGGCACGATTGTGATGAACATTTGCGCAGTGTGCGCTCTGATACTTTTAGGCTTATAAAAAATGCCTATATAGAATGGCCACATGGAACCGCCGCAGATTTGGCTGGTAGCCCAGCGCACCAGGATTTATTAAAACTCAAAAAGGAGGGTCAACTCAACGAAAACCAGCGTCTTATTTTCGAAGTTCCAAGACCTGTCATAGAATTGTACAATGTTGTTGAAGATCCTTATGAGCTCAATAATTTGGCTTATGATGCAAAATACAGAGGAGTGATTAGGCATATGCACGCTGTATTAATAGAATGGATGGAAGTGACTAACGACTTTCCACCGGAAATGAACCGACGCCATGACAATACGGATCGAGTAAGTGGTACCCATTTCGATACGCGCCAATTGCCACCCGAATTTTATTGGGAATAAAAAAAGAAACCAAAAAAATAAACAACATAAACTCAAAAGATGTATGAATACTTCAAACGTGTATGCCGGAGCAAGTAGCAGTATAAAAATCGCTTTGATAGGCTGTGGAGGCAGAGGGACTGGCGCTGCTATTCAAGCGCTCAATACAGGCAAAGATGTCAAATTGGTGGCCATGGCCGATGTTTTTCGGGACCAATTGGATGCGAGCTACCAAAATTTAATGACTAACGAGGACATCAAAGATCAGGTGGAGGTGCCAGAAAATAATAAGTTTTCTGGTTTTGATGCTTATAAACAAGCCACTGCCCTTGCAGATGTGGTAGTCCTGGCAGCCCCTCCTGATTTCAGACCCATACATTTGGAAGAAGCGGTCAGGTTGGATAAGCATATTTTTATGGAGAAACCTGTGGCAGTAGATGCCCCCGGTGTGCGCAGTGTTTTGGATTCAATAAAAAAGGCGCAGGAAAAAAACCTAAATGTGGTAGTTGGTCTGCAAAGACGTTTCTTGCAAACTTACACTGGAGGCTTGGTAGATAAATTGCATAATGGAGCTATTGGTGAAATCATATCAGCACAGTGTTATTGGAAAATTGGTTTCATCCGTGAGCCACAACGCATTGCTGGTCAAAGCGAAATGGAATATCAATTGCGCAATTGGTACCATTTTACATGGTTGTCTGGCGATCATATAGAAGATACACATATTCATAATCTTGATGTGGTAAACTGGGTAATGCAGTCCTATCCTGTTCGTGCTCAGGGTATGGGTGGAAGAGAAATTGATTACGCCAAAGATCGAGAAGGTGTTATTTATGATCATCACTTTGTTGAATTTGAATATCCGAATGGGGTGCTGGTAAACAGTCAGGCGCTTCAGATAAATAATTGTCATGTGAAACTGGGCGAGCATTTTATTGGTACCAAGGGTAGAGCAGAAACCAGTTATGACACTGCCTCAATAAAAGATTATAAGGGTAATGAACTACATACGCACACACAAAGGCAAAGTCGACAGGCTCCAAATGCACAACAAGTAGAGCACGACGTTCTTTTTGATCACATTAGAAAAGGAACAGTAAAGAACGATGCGGAATACGGTGCCTACAGTACAATGACATCGATACTTGGGCGCATGGCCACTTATTCAGGTCAAGTGATTAACTGGGACGATGCCATTAATTCAAATGTTAGTCTTGGACCACAGGCATATAGTTTTGATGCTCAGCCACCAGTGTTACCTGATGCTGATGGTCGATACGAGTTTCCGGTACCTGGCAAAACATCGGTATTGTAATGTACTCAAGTTTTGCACATGAATTTACAGCCAAATTTAGAGGGTTCTGCTTCATTTTTGTTATTTAAACACTGTTTTTCAATTTCCATTTACAACGAAACATTTAAGGTGTAGATGACCCTGAAAGGGTCAAATTATAATAACCACGGGTGTAAACCCGTGGTATTAGCAAAGAAAACATCTGGTTTTGGCGGAATTTTTGCTTTTTCGCAAAAATTGTGACAAAACCTGTGCCTGCGAAACTTGAGTAATGTATTTAGTGCCTCTAAGAAAACAGTTCGATTTTTTGGTTTATATAATTATTTCAATATTTATTTGACTTATATTGACTCGATATTTTCTAAGATT
>DAIQNU010000455.1:0-2462 GCA_036788235.1 Cyclobacteriaceae bacterium | reverse complement strand
AAATAATCATCCAGGCTAGCCATAACAAAGAAGAAGTGCATGTTATAGAAATAGACCTTGATCGCAGCGAAGCCGTTCGACGTATGTGGCCCTTTTTCCGCGATAGACGGATTGATGCTTACCAAGGTCTGGAAAAACGCTATTTGCAATAACCAGTATTAATTGTAAAAAGCTCAAGTTTCGCACATGTATTTACAGCCAAATTTAAAGGGCGCTGCTTCATTATTGTTATTTAAACACCGTTTTCCAATTTCCTATTACAACAAAACATGAAATGAGCATAAACTTAGAATCCTTAGTATACCAACCGAAGGATGAATAAGTTTATCGCGAATTACACCTGCGGAAGGCAGGTGTGACCATTGAAAAACAATTATATACACATGAAAGGTAAAGATGACCCTGAAGGGGACAAATTATAATAACCACGGGTTTTCACCCGTGGTATAAGCAAAAAAGTATCTGGTTTTGGTCGAATTTTTGATTTTTCGCAAAAATTGTGACAAAACTGTTGCCTGCGAAACTAGAGTAAAAACCTTTACTTAGAGGAATAACCAGCCTCATATTGCAATGCTTCTAATGCTGCTACCAGATATACCAAAGGCGCATTCCAATTGATGGTAATTTCATTGGAAGCATACGAACACCAGTCATCGACAAATGCTTCGTCTGGTATTGCAGAGGGATAGTCGCAACCATCTTGCATACCTGGATTTGGCCCGCCAGACAATAAACCCGGCACAGGATCTGGTACACCATCTGCCTCAGAGGGTCTATGGTGTATATGCATGGGAGTTTTATGTCCGAAGCCTGTCACATAACTATATGTGGTGCCATTACGCCCCAGCAGATAATCCAAATTATGCAAAGCAAAATCAAGGTATTTTCTTTCACCACTTATGCTATAAGCGCGAATTAGACCAATACCCTGATTGGCTGCCACAGAGCTACTTCCCCAAATAAAATCACCGGCATTTTTTCCCATCACTGTATGGTAGCTATGGGTGTCTGCGCCAGCAAGCATACCTTCAGCAAATGCAAGTAATCTGGCCTTAAGCGATGGTATATCTTTTTTACCCTGTGGAGTAAGTTGATCAGCAAATCGCATGAGGGTGTAATAGGCCAAAGTTCTCACCTGTGGCCAAGCAGGCAAAGGTGTATTCGCGTCAGGGAAAAGATTTACCGACTTGTAATAAGTGTCATCACCTGTAGTCACATATAACTCTGCCGCAGCCCAAATAAATTCGTCACTTACATCGCCATCGCCATAAGCTCCTGTTGCAATGGTTGGTTTGAAATTTTTATTTAGTTCATCCTGCTTATACAAAATATCAGGATTTTTCCTTGCCCATTTCCATGCTTTAACGGATGCATTAAGGCAAGAATCTGCCAATCCAGGTAGCTGGCTGTTGTAATTCTTAAGTATTCTGGCTGCCTGCGCTGTGACCGCCGCAAAATCAAGACTGGCTGCCGTTCCTTTCTGAACAACATAGCGTGTATTTCTTGCTTCAGCAGGCATTACAGCACCTTCAAAATTGGCTGTGGTCAGCTTGTGATATACACCACCATCGTTTGGATCTTGCATGGTCAGCATCCACCTAAGATTCCAAATAAGCTCATTAAGCAAATCTGGTACCCCATTGCCACTTTCAGGTATATCAATTTTCCATTGCTTACTAAATTTTTCAAAATCTTCGTGAAAAGAAAGCATAGTTCCCATAGTAATACCACTATTCACAATGTATTTATTGTAATCTCCCGCATCGTACCAACCTCTTTGTGCACTTATAACTGTGCCTTCTGGTCTCTTTTTGGTTGCTGCAGATCCGTGTACAAGTACTTTATCATCAGGATGCCCAGCAGGCCGACTCCATTTGCCTGCAAATTCTAAAGTTAATGGAATCAGGGTTCGTTGGTAATAGTAGCTCTTTATTGCTGCTGTAGCCAATTCTGAGTGCACTTTTTCCTTGATCGAAAATTGTGATGAATATCCAATCTGTGGAACCCATAGCACATAGGTTCCTGGCTTTTTGAATTCACTAAAATCAGCTATACGAGTACTTTTAGAAGAATACTGAGCTGATCTTTCGGAGCCTAATCGACCTTTGAACAAAGTATCGGTTAAGCAAGGCGAACTAATGAAAAATAAACCTTCTGAAACTCCAAGGGTAACTGCAATTTTCGGGGCATCCGGATAAAACCCTATTTGGTTTAGACGAATGTCTTCTGAAAATTTTAGCTGGGGTTGGGGCTGACAAAAAGCGTTGTTTAAGCCTATAAATGCCAGAATATAAAATAAAGAGATACGCATTTTGATTTGGGTTTAAGGGTTTTATATCAAAAAAATACATTCAAGTGCTTCAACCAGCCAATTGAAAGGCTGATTATTTCAAATAAATTGTTATAGTAATTAATTCTACTTTGTTAAATTTAACATATTGATTGTTAATTAGTTAGATATT
>DAIQNU010000454.1:0-2484 GCA_036788235.1 Cyclobacteriaceae bacterium | reverse complement strand
CCAGGCTCATAGCTACGCGACCATAGCTTCATGGCATCGCGATCATAGATGCGGCCACTTTCCGCGTCTACATCAAATGATTTATCAACCCTATAAGCAATATTAGCATAGTGAGTCAGCATTTGACTTACATGCCCCATATCTATCGGAGAATTGAGCTTATTAGATTTACCACGGATGTTATCATAGAAATTTATAATGTGGTTGTCCGTCATGCCACCACCTCCACCTAAAGCAGTACCAGCTTCTTCGGAAACCTCCTTGCTATCGCGAACCAATTTACCACCACGATCATAGAGTTTGTAGCCACCTCTGTTTACAAAAACAGAACCTTCACTTCCATAAATGATTGTGCCTCGGTCTGATCCATAGGTAGAATATCCATTACGGCTTTTACCATCCCATTTGATCACTTTATTGCCGGGAAATTTAAAGGTGGCATCCATAGTATCGTACATTTCCCAACCATCGTCCAAAAAATGTCTTTTGGCAGCTTCTACTTCTACATATTCTGGATACTCCGCATCAAGTGCCCAGCGCGCAATGTCCAGTTCATGTGTGGCATTGTTACCAGTTTCGGCTGTGCCCCAGTTCCAGCCATACCAATGCCAATTGTAGTCCCAGATATCATGCATGTAATCTACACGAGGTGCTGGGCCTTGAAACAACTCCCAATCGAGCCCCTCAGGCACAGGCGCTTTTTTAGGCACTACCACTTCGCCCCTTGCATTGGAATAAAATGCTACGGCCTTGTAAGCTTCACCAATTACACCATTATGAATTTCATTTATAATGTTGATAGTCTCTATGGAAGACCTCTGTTGGTTTCCCATTTGAACCACTTTATTGTATTTCTTTTGGAAGTGGATAAGTAGCTCGCCTTCTTCAGGACTATGGCTACATGGTTTTTCGATATACACATGCTTACCTGAGTCCATGGCCATCCAAGTACCCGGGGCATGCCAGTGATCCGGTGTAGCATTAAATACTGCATCTACTTTTTTATCTGCAAAAATCTCGCGCATGTCATTGATCAGCTTAGGCTTGCCCGAAACCTTTCCTGACAAATCAGCACCAGTTTTTTCACGTTGTTTTTTCATAACATCGCATATATAAGCCAGATCTATATTATTCTTTTTATCGATGATAGAACCGTAAAAAGCCCCTACTCTACGACCACAGCCTATAAGTGCTACCGAAAGCCGGTCATTGGCACCCACTATTCTGTTGTAATTTTTGGCCGACATAGCCATGGCAGATCCGGCTACAGCCACACCTGCAGTACTGGCCGTAGCCTTTTTAAGAAATTGTCTTCTATTAACTTGCATGTTCTTTTTTGGATTTATGAAAACGATTGCGGCGAAGATAAAAAAAATAATGTGGTCTATAAACCTTTATTTAGGTATTTATTGGTTTATTAAAATAGTACTTAAACTATAGAAAATAGTGGAATCGATCAACTGATCTACAAGCTCGATGGATTACCGAATTGATTTTTGTTGATAATGCTCAAAAAGTTTTTCGGCGCATCGTTCACCATCCATAGCAGCTGAAACAATACCACCAGCATAGCCGGCACCTTCTCCACAAGGATAAAGTCCTTGAATTTCGGGATGCTGGAAGCTATCTCTGTCGCGGGGTATTCGTACCGGCGAAGAAGTGCGACTTTCCACTCCAATTAATTGTGCCTGATCAGAAAGATAGCCATTCATTTTTTTGCCAAAAGCACGAAGTCCTTGCCGTAGCGACTGCGCTATAAAAGGCGGTAGAACATCTTCGATTTCGGTGGCCACCAAGCCCGGCTGATAAGATGTGGGTAAAAGCATTGACGAAGATTTTTGCTGTACAAAATCGGTCATTAATTGTGCCGGTGCCTGCTGACCACCACCGGCAATTTGACAAGCTTTTTGCTCAACGAATTTTTGAAATTCCAAGGTGGCCAAATCACCAAAATGCGCAAATTCTGGTATATCCTGCAGTTCTACAGCCACAACGATTCCTGAGTTGGCAAATTGAGAATTACGCCTTGATGGAGACATGCCATTTACCACCACTTCGCCGGGTGCCGTAGCCGAAGGGACAATAAACCCGCCCGGGCACATACAAAAAGAAAAAACACCTTTATCCTTGCCATTCCACAGAGCCTGGTGCACCAACGCATACGAAGATGCCGGCATATAATCCGGGCGCGTTTCGCAACGATATTGAATGCGATCTATTAGTTGCTGCGGATGTTCAATTCGCACACCTAAGGCAAAAGGTTTAGCCTCAATCAATACATTTTTTGCCTTTAGCAGACTAAAAATATCTCTTGCCGAATGTCCAGTCGCCAAAATCATGGCCTCAGCTTCAAAGGTTCGACCACAGGCTGTAATGGCACCTTTGATTTTATTCTGTTCTATTATTATATCGCTCAGCCTGGTGCTAAAGTAAACCTCCCCGCCAGCTTTCAAAATACTCTCACGCAATTGCTGAACTATCTGA
>DAIQNU010000453.1:0-2515 GCA_036788235.1 Cyclobacteriaceae bacterium | reverse complement strand
AGGCTTTCTGCCCCGCCAAAATGTGTGCAAAAACCTACAAATTCAAAATGGGCACTGTGCTTTTTTAAAAAGCTGAGCGTTTTTGGTAAATCTTTTTCGGCTAGCCCGGTTCTGTTGGCTCCGGTTTCAATTTCGATATGCACTTTGGCTTTTTTATTGAGCTTTTTGGCTATTTCCAGAGACACCAGCAAACGGTCATAAAAAAACACATAGAATTCAATGTCATTTTCAATCACCCATTCTATGTCTTCATCATACAAAATTCCCATGATCATGATATGAGAATCTTTTGAACATGCCTCCAGCGCCTGCGAAGCCTCATAAGCTGATGCTACAGAAAAATGGTTGATACCACACTTTTCAGCCATTTTTACAAATTGGGGTATACCATGACCATAGGCATTGGCTTTTACTACCGACGATAAAAGGATATCCTGCCCAATTTTTTTGCGGATAAAATTGATATTGCTCTTGAGACTGGTCAAACTCAGCTCAATACGTGAAGAGTGTTTTACTGTTTTTTGCATACTATGTCCAGATATATGATCGTCCCCAGCTCGATTTTGCCAATTCTGTCACTTTTACAATTTCCGATTCGGGCACTTCGCTTAACCAATTGTTTACCTCAAGGTTGTTGTAATGAAAAGCATAAATACGAGCAGCAAACTGATAAAAGGGTAGGGATGACTCCCCATATTTTTCACCGTGGCCAAATACTGATGGCTTGATCGTTTGACCCCAATCTTGCCGCCCTTCGTTGTTGGGATTAAGAAAATAGGCGCGTATTTCTCCTTTCGGATCTTCAGCAATGCGCAAAAGAGATAAAGCATGAAAACCCACCATATCGCCTTTGGCTGAAGTAATAAATATGCCTACCGGATTGGGGTAGACCATTTGCTGCTGCCCATTGTATTTCACATGAAAGGATGCATAAAATATCCTTATAAAAGCTTCAAAGTCTTTAATTGAATTGCTCAAATAGTCATAGGCAGATAAAAAACCCACCTGAATCCATTGGCCGTACATTGCAGGATTTACCCATCGATGTGGGTCATCACCTCTCAAGGAGGCCAGTTTCATCATTTCGTTGTATATTTTATCAAGATGTGGTACCAGTACTACCGACACGGCATCCAGATCATAGTCCAGCGAATCCATTAAACCTTTGTTCAGGTTTTTAGATTCCAGCTCCTGATTTTCAAATCTGAACACGAGGTTATTTTGTGTGGCAGCGGTTATAATCAAGTTTATGAGCTTGGCTGGCGCATGCTGACTCCACATACTTATACCCCGTGCTGACTGGCAAGTCGGGTTATTGCCCTGACCCACACCCAGCGGCTGACCCAAAGTTCGCAAGGTAGCGCCGATGAGATAGTCCAGTGCACTTACATTTTCATGTTTTTGAATAATGGATTTTAGAATACGGGTTTCGACTTCCGGATCAATTTTTATTTTTTGCAGATTCTCCAAAGCAACACGTACAGCCCTGCGTGACACCAGCCCTTTTTCTAGCAATCGCGACAATCCATAAATGCATTGGCTGTTAAAGGGATGTATGATGTCCTTAATCAGGGAAATGAAATAGGTGCGGTACTTTTTCCATTCGTTTTTACCTGTATCGTTTAAATGAAGGCAAAGAGGTACGAGGCTTTCATTTTCATTCACCAACTTTAGTAATAACAACGCATGATGCTTGCTTGTAAGCCCCGTAGCTTTCATGTGCAAACCAAAAGCATCGGCCTCTTCTTTCAATTGATTAAGCGTGGCTTTTTTCAAAAATCGCTCGTAAGCCTCAAGCGTTTTATGCTCTTTGCTGGCTCGTGAAGGCGCCGTCACCGCATCAATATAAAAAAGCAATTCTTTGCCACTTTCTGTAGCTGCATCAAATTTAAGCTTATTGCTGAGCAAGGTAATTAGCTCACGTGCCTTGCGGGTAACAATGGGTCTTTGGGCGCAAATCAGCTTTATTTCTTCAAGCAATTTATCCTGAATCGTAGCCAGTTCGGTATTCACCAGCAAAAACTCAAATAAATGAAAAGCTTTTTTAAGCTCCCGCTCCGACATAACCTGTCTTGATTCTTCGGTAGGCTCTTTCAGAGCAAATTCCAGATTCAGTACTATGACTGCATCTATAAAATTTGCGGCATCCACAGCGGTCACTTTATCAGAAAATTCCTTTTTTCTGGCATAGGCCATCAAGCGTAATTCACTAATAACCTCATAACTAGAAGTGGGATGCCCCACTTTCAGCGTGCCCTTTACTAAAGAAGGTACGAGTTTGTCTGGCTCATTCCAGGCTGTGTTACTGAAAAAGCCAGCATTTTCTAATATGCTGGCGTATTCATATAAAAAGGCCATGCCATCCTGACTCATGCAAAGCAAATCTACCTGACTAGCTAGTAAGGTAGATTTGACTGGCTTGGTAAATTCTGTAGCCTCACGAAATTCTTCAAGGCTCTTCAGGAAGTTGTCATGTTCCTTACGGGTACTTACATTCATAAATTCTGCTTATTAT
>DAIQNU010000452.1:0-2517 GCA_036788235.1 Cyclobacteriaceae bacterium | reverse complement strand
GTAGGCCCATGCATGTGGTGTTTTGTAATCGAGGTTTTCGTCCATCCATACTAAAACGGTATGATCATGGGGGTGCTCAACCATCACGGTAGCATAGCTTTTTCCATCGCGGCTATCTGTAAAGGTTCCTTTCTTCTGGCCATACAGCACGGGTGCTGTCAAGAGCGTAAGGGCGCAGGTTAGGAATAGTATGCAATATCTTATTGTCATCTTCTTGTCATTTGACTGGTTATTCGCAAGGAATTATTGGCTGGCTCAGCGCGCTATTCGCAGCTGTAGGTCCACCCAGTTTGCACCGGTGTATGGCCATTTCGTTTGGCTTCGTTAACCAGTTCATTGCGCTTGCTGTCTGCCTTTTGACGGGTGTTTACATTGTTGTCAGACACTACCTGTACCTCCCACATCATATTATATCCTTCTCCGCGCGGTGGTACATTGTACTCAGCTTGGAGGTATGCGGCAAATTCTTTTTTAGCGTTGCTGGTAAAGCTTGATATATAACAATCTTCACTGCCGGGATATTGAATAGTAGCCATGTACACCTTTCTCGGGTCACCATTAATAATGGGTGTATGAAGAATCATGTAATGCGACTCTTGCACCAGCATCACGGAACTTTCCGGATAGGTCAAAATACCTCTTGGTACAGTGAATGAAGCGCTCAATAGCCCCGCGAATAGTAAAAAGATGGGCATTGGGTTGTGGTTTTTCATGGTTATTTGGGTTTAGTTGATTAGTGGCGAAAATACGGTTTAGAATTGTGCCATTTAAGTTGGGTTGAAATTTTTAGGTTAAGTTGCATTGTTTTCTGTGTAGACGCAATTCCTTCATTTCATGGCTCCATAATTTTGGTTCCAAAGTTCTAATCTACGCTCGTACTCATCATATTCGGCGTAATATCTTACCCAAGGATCAGTTATGTCAGGTTCTACCACGCAAGATAAACTACTAGAACTTGCATCAGATCTTCCCATCTGTTGAAGAGGTCCTTCTTGTTTGGTGCGGTTGGTATGAATAGATGACGTCCAGGCTTTATACCTTCCTTGATTATCCACTTTCACGCCTATTTTCATCTCTTCGCCTGACGCCCAGTAGTTGACACAATCGTCACCAGAATAACCCCAACAGTCAAATTCATCACCAAAATCAAGATGCACAACATAATTTTTTAAACCATACCAGTTGCTCTCACGACTTCTTATGCCGTGACCACTTATTTTCAGCACCCGATAGGTTTCCAAAGGTTTCTCTGGTTCGATAGGTTTGTTTGGTATAATGGGTTCTATTGTAATGCTAGTTGAAAATTGCTGATCGTTCATTTTAATTCCAACAGAAGCAATTTTTTTTGTTTCTACAAGCTTCACAATGAATTCGGTGTAAGCATTAGAAAGAACCTTTTTGCCCTTTGGGTCAGTTTCTATCAATTCGAAATTGGTGCCTTCCACTTTACTGATGCGAATTGGTCTTCTCATATCAATATTTCTTCTAGTCACACTTATTTTTACCAAGTTGGAATCTATCCGAGTTAGAAATGCCGAACTTGAACTTAAATTCTCAGGTTTATTATTGATAAGTTTAACACATTCCAAATAGCCCTTAACCAATACTTCACTGGCTATTTTGGATTGATCGGTAAACGCACTTTGAAAGGATTGATCTTGTTCAAATAATTCGGTCCAGGAGCTGTACGTTTTACCACCTTTATCGATTTTCTTGTCTTTATTGAATCGTAAATTTTCGAAAACATCAGGTACAGAAAAGCCAAATCCAATGGAAGTGTTTCGGACATCCTTGAAACTGGAAATCTCTTTTTGATCCATATACCGAAAAAAGCGGACGTAAAAACTATCGTCGGCTTTGATATCATTCATGTCAAAAAATCCGCCTTGGCCAAGAATATTACAGTCGACATTATTTGATGCAGGTTGAGCTTGAGCGCCTATTCCAAGCAGTATTGCCAAAGAAAGTAATATGATTTTCATAAGTTAAGGATGAGTTGGTTTGATACCAGAATTTTTCAGTTTGGCTTTTAAGGCTGTGATTTCCAATTTAAATCTGGGCTTACAAGGTCAAAGAAAATGGATTTCATTAAGGTTCGTGTTTTGACTATTCAATTTTTATGCTAAGCTATATGCCAGAACTATTTATCACAATAGCCATGAATGGTTAATTTGCATCCCTGAATCCAGTGATTGACCAATACCTGCTTTCCGGAATTTTACATCCACACCTCCAGTTTTCTTGATGACATATCTTTATGGCCTACGCACCTAATGGCATCGAAACACATGGCGCTTAGCTCAGCCAGAATTACGCAACCTGCCCATAAGTCAGTTTAAAGTACAGGCAGGAGAAGCATCATTGGCAATCACTCTCTTTAACAGCGTTAAGTTTTGCTCCTAATTTTCGCAATTCACTTATACGATAATTCATTTTTGAGACACGATAAGAGTTAGGATCTTTGGTTTCTCTAATAATAATATCTGCTAGTCCGTCTGTCTGCACCACGTAAATAGG
>DAIQNU010000451.1:0-2563 GCA_036788235.1 Cyclobacteriaceae bacterium | reverse complement strand
TTCCAGAATCTGTCATTCTCGATGAACTTAATCAGTTTCAGTAGACTGCTACCCGATTTACTTTCGTACAGGTCATTTTGTGAGGCCGATTCTGCGAATTCACCGCTGATCAGAATTACCCTGGCAGTGAAGCGGCCAGAAACTGGCAATATTTTCCCTTCCTCAGTTACATACCGGTCTGGAAAGCGGCTGCTTACCATGCGGGCAATGGGTCTATTTTGATAAACCCGAACATTCAAACTGCCTGTATGATCTTTGAAAGCTTCAGCTCTATGAACAAATTTGTGTGCCAGTACACGATTCTCTATCTCTCGCAAATCGATCTGGCTGGCAGGCACACCGATCAATTTGTCATGCCCCCGGTTATTGATCAGTTCCAGTACGTCATTCTCTCCTATAAAATAATTATTGTACTGGTTTTCGATGTAAATACGAACATCGGTGCACAAGCGCTCTTCGTGACGTTTCTGTACCAGGCCAAGCATCACCAGCATTCCCAGGATAGCAACAGAGTATAAAGCAAGTTTTAAGATTCTTTTCATATACTGCCCTCCTTTAAATTTTCTGTTGCTGTACCAAATTTAAGCAAGAGCGCTTCTTTGAGCGGCTCGACTAGTTTATCAATATTCCCGGCGCCCATGCTCAGATAAACGTCTGCTTTTGTTGATAGCGCCGTATGAAGTACCTCTTCGTCAGCTATAACTTTACAATCGTGATCTGTCAGCAAATCTGCGAGCATTTGAGATTCCACCCCGGGTATGGGCAGTTCTCTTGCCGGATAAATTGGTAGCAATCTCACTACATTTGCCAGCTTGAGACTTTCGGCAAAACCTGCTGCGAAGTCTTGCGTGCGGCTAAACAAATGTGGCTGAAAGAAAGCAAGAATCTTTTTGCCGGGATATAACTCCTTAACAGCATTTAGTGTGGCTTGTATTTCAGCCGGATGGTGTGCATAATCATCGATATACACACAGTTTTCATTTCTTAATTTATACTCAAAGCGTCTTTTTATACCACCAAAGCACCCAATGGCTTCTTTAATGGCTGAGGAATTGAGTTTGCCAGTTGCCAACACCGCAGCAATAGCAGCTAGTGTATTGTCAACATTATGAATACCCGGCAAATGCAATGTGATTGCCTCAATGGTTTCATTAGCATCCTTGTAGGTAAAAACATAGCTTCCCTTTGCAATGTGCACATCTTTTGCCTGAACATCAGAACTTGCTCCATAGTACAAGGTGCTGGCCTGTGCTGGCGGAAAAATAATGCCGCGTACATTTTCATGCAAAATACAAGTGCCACCCGGCATTGTATTATTTACAAATTGCTGGTAAGCTTCGATCATGTCTGCATGGGTGCCATATATATCGAGATGATCGGCATCGGCCGAGGTGACAATGCTAACCATAGGATGCAGCGCCAAAAAGGATCTGTCATATTCATCCGCTTCAGTCACCATAATTCTCTGGCTCGAAAGCGCTTCACTAAAAATGTAATTGCTTTCATAACCTTTGAGCACACCACCCAGTATGGCTGTCATGGAAACACCACTGGCAAATAATATATGAGCCGCCATGGACGATGTGGTGGTTTTTCCATGTGTTCCCGCCACTGCTATGGTGGGCATTCCCTGGCATATTTCGCCAAGAACGGCAGAACGTTTCATCAGCATAAAACCTTCCTGCTTGAAAAACTGCCATTGCGGATGCCTGAGCGGTACTGCTGGTGTATAAACAACCAATACAGAAGATTTTTCTTTTATAATGTAATCTGGAAGCACATCATCACGCTCGTCATAGACGATTTCCATGCCCTCTTGCGCCAGTTGCAGGGTGAGTTGCGTAGCGGTACGATCGTATCCTGCCACCTTTCGGCCCGTAGATACAAACCAACGTGCCAAAGCCGACATTCCTATGCCACCGATTCCTATAAAGTAGACGATATGTATCTGTTCAAACTTCACCGCAATACGTTTACTATTTCATTTACAATCCGGTCAGTGGCATCTGGTACTGCCATGGCCTCTATATTTTTAGACAATGATTTCTTCAAAGTTTCATTTTTAACCAGCATGATTGTTTTAGTGCCGAGCTCCTGTATACTTTCAGCATCTTTTACCATCAGGGCAGCTTTTTTACTTACCAAAGCCATAGCATTTTTAGTCTGATGGTCTTCTGCCACATTGGGTGATGGTACGAAAATCACCGGTTTTTTGACCAGGCAAAGTTCGGCGATGGACAATGCACCGGCACGCGAAATCACTACATCGGCAGCTGCATAGGCTAAATCCATCTCACGAATAAATTCATGCAGATGTATTCCTTTTACAGATTTTTGTATAAGCTCAGTTTGCATTGCAGCATGATAAAACTTGCCGCATTGCCAAAGGATTTGTATGCCTTCCTTTTCAAACATGGCTGCTGAAGCCAGTATACTTTGGTTGATGGTACGTGCGCCCAGGCTACCTCCGATAGCAAGCACAACCGGCTTAAGCGGATTGAGGCCGAAAAAATCTAAGGCTTTACTGCGCTTGTCATCAGTGTTTACAATGTCGCTGCGAACT
>DAIQNU010000450.1:0-2577 GCA_036788235.1 Cyclobacteriaceae bacterium | reverse complement strand
CATTACCATAAAAAAACGGCTTGACCTGCGCTTCGTAATGTGTATTTTGGGTAGCCTTAGTTTCTAGCTCTTTTATCCGCTGCTTCACGACTGACTCCCGGGTTTCTTCAGTAATTTTTGAATTAATACCCTCCAGTACCTGGTCAGTTACGTCTTCAATGCGCACTAAAAAACGTGCAAATAAACCCGGATTTACTAGCTCTTCCTTTCGATTACCTGCCCAAAAACCCCGAGTGATCAAATCATTTTCTACACTGGAATGAGACTGAATGGTTCTTAGTCCACAATGATGGTTGGTAAACATTAGCCCCTCGTCAGAAATCATTTCGCCAGTACAATAACCACCAAAATGCACTATGGCATCTTTGAGGCTTGACTTATTAACCGCGTAAATATCATCGGCGCTCAAACGCAAACCCAAAGCCTGCATAGAAGATTCATTGAGCTCTTTGAGCAAAAGCGGTATCCACATGCCTTCTTCTGCTCTTGCCTTTGTGCCCGACAGTAAGAAAACAATTAGGAAGATTCTTGTTATTGATCGTATCATCTAAAGAAATCGAAATAAAAAGCAGGCTTAATTTAACCATTTAACAATCGCATTACAATCAAATGCATGACAGGTTGCTTTTGTTTTGTGAAAATTTGCTCCACCTGAATCAACCTCGGCAAAGTAAATTTTGTTGGAGAACAGAAATTGTAAACTCGAAAAAAGTCATTCACCTAAATAAAACACACTCAAAATCAGAAATGTAAATATGTTGGGCTCTTTTACATAGTACGGTATATGTATTCAACGAGCCCAACATGATCCATATAGTTCTCAATATTGGATTATGATAAAAGGGGAAATCCCACTTCTATACTACCAATTAAAAAGCTTGTCGCTCAATGGGCATGGTCATGCATCGAGGACCGCCCAAACCTCTGGAAAGTTCCGAAGAACTGGTTTCCAATACATCTACCCCGGCTTCTCGCAAGGCTCTGTTGGTAAACTTGTTTCTATTGTAAGAAATGACCCTTCTGGGGCCTATGGCAAATACATTGGCACCATCGTACCATTGCTCACGTGAGGCATAGTCTGGGTTTCCATCTCCGGTTTCAATTACTTCCAGATAGTCTATCTCTCTTCTCAGCACCGTGATAATGGAATCCTGAATTGTTTCGGCTTGCAAAGTTACATTGCCTGTTTCATCTATATCACCTGTACGGTACACTTTGGTTTGCAACACAGAATTCATGGCATCGGGATAGGTCACTATCAAGTTTTCGTCGATAATGGTGAATACTGTATCAAGATGCATAAAATTCCTTTTTGCAGGTAGCATCACCTCATAAACACGCTCCACCTGCCCCTGCCCAAGTACCTGACGGGCTACAGCCTGTATGGCCTCTGTAGATGTGCGCTCCGAACAACCAATGGCTAGTGCCTTGTCCGAAAGCACAATCACGTCTCCACCTTCGATCGTAGCAATGTCCTTTGTTTGATCATTAGCAGGATAAACCATTTTGAAAATATCCTTAAACAAATGATGGTTTTCAAAAATAGTTCTCAGCAGATTTGACTCACGCTGGCGCCCACTAAATTTCATTTCACTGCAAATAACACCTGACTGGATAATGGCAGCCGGATCGCGCATAAAGTACAAGTTGGGATTGGGAGAAATGAGATAATCGGCATCGCCAAATTTATCCAATGATTTGTGCTGGTATTTCTTTTTGAGTTCCCGGGTTTTAATGCCAGCAATAAGCATGGTGGCACATTCGGAAGTAGAGTAACGCGCCAAAATATCATCAACCTGAGCATCAAGCCCAACTGGCTTAAGGTACTTCTTAAAAGTATCGAGCAGCAATTGATCATTGATAAGCACATCTACCAATAACTCATGAAGACGATACACTTTGGCACCTGTAGAATCGCGGATCAATGCTGTGAATTGATCATGCTCTTGTTGCATTACTTCAAGATAGGGTACGTCTTCAAAAAGCAACTCGCTAGTATTGTAAGGAGTAAGGCGCTCTATCTCATGGCCAGGTCTGTGGGTAATAACCGCTCTAAGCGTACCAAATTCAGAATTTAGTTTTAAGTCCATAGTAATTCGTAATGTTAGGCCGACAAAATACATAGACAATGTATGCTGCCAGTCTTTACCTTATTATTATTATTTTAAATTTTCTATTATATCAATTACACCTTGCAGGTAAGTAAGGTCTATCTCATTAAAATAATCGATGTGCTCACTATCTACATCGAGTACCAAAAAAACTTCATTATTCTTAAAGGCTGGCAATACAATTTCGGATCTTGAAGCTGAGCTACAAGCAATATGACCGGGAAATATATCAACATCCGGAACGAGAAATGCCTGCTTTTCTTTCCATGCTGTGCCACATACGCCTCTTCCAAATCCAATTCGGGTACAAGCCACTGGTCCTTGAAAGGGACCCAACACCAATTCATTGGATTGAACCAAATAAAAACCCACCCACAAAAAATCAAAAGCTGATTTTAATACTGCCGAAATATTGGCAAGATTGGCCGTAAGGTCGGGCTCGGAAGCAACCAAAGCTATGATTTGA
>DAIQNU010000449.1:0-2589 GCA_036788235.1 Cyclobacteriaceae bacterium | reverse complement strand
AAACGATATCTTTCCTCACCTGTACTTTTTCGAGCATCATGCATGCCAGTTTTAAACAGCTTTCCAGTTGGTCAAATGCAGGCATAAAGCTTTCTTTCAGCACCTGTAGATCGCGGTGGTAACCTGCTGGTAAATTGCCGGTGATCATGCTGATTTCGTTGGGTAATGCCTTGAGCTTATTACATTTGGCGCGTATGAGTTCAAATACATCAGGGTTTTTCTTATGCGGCATTATGCTCGACCCGGTGGTGTATTCGTCCGGAAAGCTAAAAAAGCCATAGTTTTGTCCCATGTATAGGCAGATGTCCATTGACATTTGAGCCAGCGTGGTAGCAATGGAAGCCATGGCATTGGCCAATGTTTTTTCACTTTTACCACGACCCATCTGTGCATATACTACATTGTAAACCATGGATTCAAAACCCAGTAGCTCGGTAGTATAGGTGCGATTAAGCGGGAATGATGATCCATAACCCGCAGCCGATCCTAAAGGATTTCGGTTTACGATTTTGTAGGCACCTTCCAGCAATTGTAAATCGTCGGCAAGACTCTCCGCCCAGGCACTAAACCACAATCCGAAAGACGATGGCATGGCTACTTGCAAATGCGTGTAGCCGGGCATAAGATCCTGCTTGTGCGTTGCCGCCAACTTGATCAATAGTTCGAACAGCGCATTGCTTTCTTTGACCAGTCCGAATATTTTATCACGCATAAAAAGTTTTAAATCCAGTAGCACCTGATCGTTTCGGGAGCGACCGCTATGTATTTTTTTGCCGGCATCTCCAAGGCGGCGTGTAAGCTCCAGTTCTACCTGAGAGTGTACGTCTTCTACTCCCTCTTCAATAGTAAATTTGCCTTGCAGCACTTCCTCGTATAAGCCGGCAAGCTCTGTCGATAGCTGGTTGCGATCTTCGGCATTGAGCAGACCTACTTTTTCGAGCATCAGTATGTGGGCCAAGGAGCCCATGATGTCAAATGGCGCCAAAAAGGGATCCAGTTCTTTGTCTTGACCTACCGTGAAAATTTCTATATCTTTTAAACTTGCCTGGCCTTTTTGCCATAGTTTTTTCTTTTCTGTACTCATAATTGCATTATAGTGTAGCCTTTGTATCGTGTAATACTTCGGCAATGTGCTGTATATACTGGATATAAACTTCTATACCCGATTCAATTTCTGAAAGCAAAATATGCTCATCTGCCGTATGCGACCTGGCTGAATCTCCCGGGCCTATTTTTACGCTTGGGAAGGGCATCAATGCCTGATCGGACAGGGTAGGGGAGCCAAATTTTTCGAAGCCTGATTTGTTGGCAGCTAAAATCAGCGGGTGTTGCGGATCAATGCCTGAAGCTTGCAGGCGTAGCGACCGGGGCTTGATTTCAATCCCGGTTTGTTGGCAAATGATGTCCACCACTTCCTTGTTGGTATACATTTCGGTGGTGCGTACATCTACTGTAAAGGTGCAAACATCGGGCACTACATTGTGCTGTGTGCCTGCATTGATCACCGTAACGGCCATTTTTACCGGACCTAAAAGTGGCGATACCTTATCGAATTTATAAGTCTGAAACCAGTGGAGTATATCCAGTGATTTATAAATGGCATTTTCTCCTTCTTCCCGGGCGGCATGTCCAGCCTTGCCATATACTTTTCCGTCAAGCACCAGCAGTCCTTTTTCGGCCACAGCCAGTTTCATTCCTGTCGGCTCACCAACTATGGCAAAATCAACCTTGATGTTTTCCAATACACGGGCAATCCCATTGGCACCGCTTATTTCTTCCTCTGCACTTGCTACCAGCATAAGATCAAAGGGCAGGTTTTCTTCTTTGTAAAAATGTAAAAAAACCGAAATCAGGCTGACCAGTGAAGCTCCGGCATCATTACTTCCCAGACCATACAAAATGTCATTTTCAAGGGTGGGCAAAAAAGGATTCCGAATCCAGCTATTATTGGGCTTTACGGTATCATGATGGGAGTTTAGCAGCAAAACAGGTTTCGTGCCACTGAAATGTCTGTTTCTGACAAGTACGTTGTTACCAATCAGTTCGGGGTTTATATTTTGTAATTTGAAAAACTCCTTGAGCAAAGAGGCGGTATTGGCTTCTTCTTTACTGAAAGAAGTAATGCTTATCAATTTACTAAGCAGGTTCAGCGCTATGTTGGTATATTCGTTCAAATTGATATGACTGTTCCTGGGCCACTGCCCATTGTTTCAAAACCCGGCAAATCGCCAGCCATGCATATTCTAACCTTATTTACACCTTGCTTTAGTGCGTCGAAAGCATTGTCAAGTTTGGGAATCATACCGTCGTTTATCACGCCATTTTGCTTCAGCTTAACATAAGAAGCGGTGTCGATTTGCTTGATCACACTATTGAGGTCGTTGATGTCTTGCATAACTCCCGGTAACTCAAAGCAGTAAATGAGCTCAACCTGATAGAGTTTCGACATGGAGGTAGCAACAACCGATGCTATAGTATCTGCGTTTGTATTGAGCAAATTGCCTTGCCCGTCGTGTGTCATGGCGGCGAATACCGGCATAAGACCTGCCTGCAGAAGCGTATGGATGACCTGAGCATCTACATGATCCA
>DAIQNU010000448.1:0-2601 GCA_036788235.1 Cyclobacteriaceae bacterium | reverse complement strand
TAAAAATTATATAGAATTGAGCGCTTCGCAATATGCATCGATAAAGTCATCTTTTTGCTTTCGCCTGTACTGCAATATCCATCGAGGATGTGGCAGTGGAATAATCTCTTTAAAAAAATTATGTCGATGGTTGAGTTCATTCAAATAGGTAAAATTTATTCCCTGCCCCAAGCAGAATGCTACATGCCGCTCAACACCAAATAACAGCTGAGTTTGAATACCTTGTACTATATATTTCTCCAGCAGACTTTTCCAGTTTGGCATGTCATAATAATTCAAATTTTTATGGTCTTTAATAAAACCTAAGGGGCTCACAGCCGTGAAATAAAAACGCTGGTAAAATTTCTCGGTACCTCCATAAGCCGATATCATTTCGTAAATAAATGTCGAAGATAATTCTCCTTTGGCTTCGAGCGTATTTTCAATACCACAAAAGTTAGCCAGCCTTATGGGATCTGTAAATGGAATGCCAGTAACTCCACCGCCAAGCCGACCTGGGTTGATACCAAAAATCATAACTCTTGGAAAATTATCATGGTAGTACTTTTGATAAAAAAGTTGGTTTATTTCCCATACCTCGACCTTGTTAAATGGAAACAAAACTTCTACACCCGCTGGCAGATTTACTTCAATGCGAAGATTTTTGATAAAATGAAGGTGGTGGTCTGCAAATTTCATAGGCTATGCATTTTATAAATATATTTGCAATTATATGAAAACCAAAAACACTTACACCTTAGCCGCTGAATGGCATCCGCAAAGTGCAGTAATGTTGAGTTGGCCACACAGTGGCACCGACTGGCATTATATGCTCGATGAAGTAAATGCCTGCTTCATCGAGATTGCCAAAGAAATAGCACTGCGCGAAAAACTACTTATAATAAGCCCCGAACCCGACAAAGTACACAATCTACTTTCTAAAGTATGCCCATCAAAGCAGTTGATCATAGTCGACATGCCAAATAATGACACATGGGCGCGTGATCATGGTGCCCTAACCTTGCTTAGCTCAGAAGGAACTAAGCCTATTTTATTAGATTTCACTTTCAACGGCTGGGGGCTCAAGTATGCAGCAAATTATGACAATCAGATCACCCGAAAACTATTCAATCAAGGTGTATTTGGCTCAAAGGCCGTATATAAAGGGCATTTAGATTTTGTTCTCGAAGGTGGAAGTATAGAGTCAAACGGCCAAGGTACTTTGCTTACTACTTCGCAATGCCTCCTTGAGGCCAATCGAAATGCCGGTATGACAAAGGAGCAAATTGACTTACAACTTAAAGCATGGCTGGGTGTTGATCAAATTCTTTGGCTTGACCATGGCTATCTTGAAGGCGATGATACTGACAGCCATATTGATACTTTGGCCAGATTTTGCGATGAAAACACCATTTGCTATGTAAAGTGTAGCGATACAAATGACCCGCATTTTGAAGCATTGCAGCGAATGGAAGATCAATTGCTTTCTTTTAGAAACAGGCAAGGAGAGCAATTTCGCCTCATACCCTTACCCATGGCTGAAGCATGCTTTGATGAAGATGGACACAGACTTCCTGCAACTTATGCAAATTTTCTAATTATAAACGGAGCAGTGCTTGTTCCCGTTTACAACAGTAATATTGATAAAATAGCACTTAATGCACTATCAGGTATATTTACCGATCGAAAAATCGTACCTATAGATTGCAGTGCACTCATCAAACAACATGGTTCGTTACATTGTGTAACCATGCAGTTTCCTGAATTAGTATTTTAAAGAAAAATCTCCGTTTAAAGATCGAATATTATTCAATGAAAGCTCGTAAAATCATACATACAGGCCTTGTTCAACAAGCCAATTCACCTGATCTACAAACCAATATTGATAAGTTAAGTGCCAGTATTGAAAAATGCGCAAACGATGGCGCCAAACTTGTAGTACTTCAAGAGCTCCACAATAGCCTGTATTTTTGCCAGACCGAAAATCCAGATATTTTTGACCTCGCGGAAACCATACCCGGGCCATCTACAGAACATTTTGGTGCCTTGGCCAAAAAATTTGGAATAGTATTGGTCACATCTCTTTTTGAAAGACGTGCAGCAGGTTTATATCATAATACAGCCGTGGTACATGAAAAAGATGGCAGTATAGCTGGCACCTATCGCAAAATGCATATACCTGATGATCCTGCGTATTATGAGAAATTCTACTTTACACCTGGCGACATAGGCTTCGAACCCATAGATACTTCTGTGGGTCGCTTGGGTGTCTTGGTCTGCTGGGATCAATGGTATCCGGAAGGAGCACGACTTATGGCCATGAAAGGTGCCGATATGCTCATTTATCCTACCGCTATTGGCTGGGAATCGACCGACAGCCCAGAAGAAAAACAAAGACAAACAGATGCCTGGATGATTTCGCAACGCGGACATGCCGTAGCCAATGGTTTACCGGTGATTTCCGTAAACCGTGTTGGGCATGAACCAGACCCTAGCGGACAAACCCGTGGCATCGTCTTTTGGGGCAATAGTTTTGTCACGGGGCCTCAAGGTGAAATAATCATCCAAGCTAGCCATAACAAAGAAGAAGTGCATGTTATAGAAATAGACCTTGATCGCAGC
>DAIQNU010000447.1:0-2605 GCA_036788235.1 Cyclobacteriaceae bacterium | reverse complement strand
GCTTTTGCCAAAAGACTCCCAGCATTTGGATGTCGAATCCTTGGTTACGACAAATATAAAACCGGATATGGTAATGAGTATCTCAAAGAAACTACTTTAGAACAGATTAATGAGGAAGCTGATCTTGTAAGTTTTCATTTACCACTTACCTCTGAAACCCGTTTTTATATAGATGATGCTTTTATTTCCAATTTTCGCAAACCATTTTATTTCTTAAATACTGCCAGAGGAGAATTAATTAAGTTTGAAACGTTGGTTAAACATCTTAAAAGTGGAAAAATATTAGGTGCCGCATTGGACGTTCTCGAAAATGAAAAATTTCAGAAATTTACAGATGAACAAAAATCAACATTTAGCATGCTCAAATCAATGCCTAATGTTATCTTTAGCCCACATGTGGCAGGGTGGACACATGAATCATACATCAAAATCAATCAAACACTGGTGAATAAATTAAAAACACTGAAATGATTTGATTAAATGCCTATGAAATATGCTTTACTAACTCAGTATTTCTTTAAGATTAAATCCGACTTGCTGAGTCATATAGCCTCCATGGTTCTTCATCTCATAATAAATAAATAAAGCGCAGATGAAGTCTACAGGAAAAATTCGTAGTTTTTTTAAACGCCTATCCGATATTGCAGAAGAGCCTTTGGTAACCTCTACATTAGTACTTATTGCAGTAACCATTATCGTACTTTTTGCCAGCTATCCTTATTATGTCAACGATTTTGAAAATTTTGTTGGCCAGGTTCTCGCTGAGGCGCATGGTATGATCTTCGATATTTTGATCATCGGTATATTATTGTATTGGCTCAATAAAACCGGCGAAAAAAGGCAAAGGATAAAAACCTATAAAGATGAAATTGATGATTTTAGATTATGGGAATCTGATGAAGCCGCCTTTAGAACTGTGGGAAATATCAAAAGACTCAATCGACACAAAATCTTTGAATTGAATTTGGTCAATTGCTATTTGTCAAAAACCAATCTGAATTACGTTAATCTCAAAGGATCGAACTTGAACTATGCCAACGTATCAAATTCCAACCTTTTAGATGTTGTATTAGACAAGTCGCGATTGAATCAAACGCGCTTTGAGAACTGCAGTATGAATCACTCGAGTTTTGTTGGTGCTTATGCCAATGGCGCTATATTCAGAGATGCTTATTTAATTAAAGCGAATTTTGAAGAGGCTTTTCTGATAAAGGCAGATTTCAGCAATGCTTTTCTTATGGAAGCCAATATGAACGGCTCCTATTTGACCAATGCTGACTTCACCAATGCCAATCTATATAAAGCTGATTTTAGAAATGCCCGGGGCATTACTTTAGATCAAATCTCTAAGTCAAAAACACTATACCTAGCAAAATTTGATGAGGATTTTTATGAACTCGTAAGAATAAATCTGCCAGAATTAATTGGGAAATAATATGTACATAAACAGCTTGTCTTACCTTTCTGCGATAAGATATATTTTATCTTTTGTATGCTTATCTGTTTGTATTTGTGCTTGCCAAAGTCAAAAAGAAAAAGAAACAAGCAAACCCAATATTATTTACATTATGGCCGACGATATGGGGTTTTCTGATATCGGCTGCTATGGATCAGAAATAAACACTCCGGTTTTGGACAATTTAGCATCTGGAGGGATTCGATTTACCAATTTTTATAATGCCGCTCGTTGTTGCCCTTCGCGCGCTGCATTGCTTACTGGACAATACCCCCACGTCGCCGGTGTAGGAAAAATGATTACCACACCAGATCAGGAAATTACAACTGGCCCTTATCGTGGATTTTTGAGCGAAGAAACACCAACCATTGCGGAAATGCTGAGGCAAGCAGGATACGGCACTTACATGTCGGGCAAATGGCATGTGGGCGAAAGAAAAGAACATTGGCCATTGCAGCGTGGATTCGATAAGTATTTTGGTCTTATTAGCGGTGCCAGCAGCTATTTTGAATTGGTACCCGAACCGAGGCCACGTGCCATGGCATTGCAAAATGAAGAATGGTTTCCGCCCAAAGAAGGTTTTTATATGACAGACGCTACCACTGATTATGCACTGGAATTTCTTGATGAGCACCATTCAGAAAGTCCGGAAAAGCCATTCTTTCTATACCTCGCCTACACTGCGCCACATTGGCCTATTCATGCACCTGATGAAGAAATAGAAAAATACCTTGGAAAATATACAGATGGTTGGGATGTGTTGAGAGAGCAGAGATTTGCCAAACTTAAAAGCTTGGGACTGCTGACCGACAAACATATTTTGAGTGAGCGCAATGATAATGTGCCTGCCTGGACAGAAGTAGATAATAAAGAAGAATGGGACAGAAAGATGGCCGTATATGCAGCCATGATCGATCGTATGGATCAAGGCATTGGCAAACTCACAGATTTTCTGAAAAAAAACAACTTGTATGATAATACCCTGATTGTATTTATTTCTGATAATGGTGGCTGCGAAGAAAATGTAGCTGGCAGAAAACTCAATGATCCAACAAAACCTATTGGTACCAGAGGATCATATGTAGCCTATGACGAACCTTGGGCCAATGCTTCAAATACACCATTTAGAAAATACAAAAGATATATTCA
>DAIQNU010000446.1:0-2612 GCA_036788235.1 Cyclobacteriaceae bacterium | reverse complement strand
GTGATTCTCCTGGTACTTTCAAAACCCGAAACTTCTATGCCTTCAAGCACATTATAGTCAGGTTCCAAAAAAATCTCTTGCTGATCAGCAGTATGCCTTAACCTTTCCGTACTTTTTTGATACCCTATAAACGAAATTTCCAAAATGATTTCCGATTCAGAATTCGGAATGGTAACCTTACCGTTTTCATCAGAAATATAGAGGTTTTGGCTTTGTTTGTCGATAACATTAGCACCAATAAGTGGAGCTTTGGTGACAAGATCAGCTATTTTTACCTGGGTTTGAGCCAGGCTTATATTTGCACAAAAAAGGAACTTACATAAAATTCCACATGGTAAAAGCAGCTTTCTGATTTGTTGATGAAGTATTGAAATTTTGACCCGATGCCTTGAGCCATAGTGGATTAAATAATGCATTTCTGTTGTTTTGTTGCTTATACTACCTATACGCCAAAAATACGGCATAGGAACTAAATTAAAATATTTTTATTTGGGTAAAATAATCAATTAAATTTGGGCAAAATAAGATCGGGCTGGCAAAATCAAAAGTATTTCAGGACTTAGAGTTTCTTTATGAAGTTTTTGACCATTCAATAACTGATCGAATAATCTTTTTATAATTTGGAATATGAGAAAAAAGCTACTCAGGCCGGGAGCCGATGAGCTTACCTACGAGATCAGAGGTATAGTACGCAAAGCCGAAGAGGTGATGAAGCATGGTAAGAAGATTTATTGGGAAAACATAGGTGATCCAGTAATGAAACATGCTGAGGTACCCTACTGGATCAGGGAAATTATCAGTGAACTTTCGCTCAAAAATGATACATATAGCTATTGCCATTCAAAAGGCGAATTGACCACCAGGAAATTTCTGGCAGACAAAAACAACGCTTTAGGTGGTGTACAGATTTCTGCTGAAGACATACTGTTTTATAATGGCCTTGGCGATGCTATTGGCAAAATTTACCAATACCTGGTTCCATCTGCTCGCATTATAGGCCCATCTCCGGCATATTCTACGCATTCATCTGCCGAGGCTGCCCATGCCAACGATAGCCCCATTACTTACAACCTCGATCCAGGCAATCGTTGGTATCCTGATATGGACGATCTATACCTTAAGGTAAAGTACAATCCAAATATTGTTGGCATTCTCATCATCAATCCAGATAACCCCACAGGCATGGTATATCCCTTGGAGATACTCAAACGCTTTGTAGATATTGCCCGTGAATTCGATCTATTTTTGATTAGTGATGAAATTTACATCAATGTAACCTATAATGGCGCTCGTGCCTGGTCATTGCCACAATATATAGGCGAAGTGCCTGGCATGGTGCTCAAAGGCTTATCAAAAGAAGTTCCCTGGCCGGGATCACGCTGTGGCTGGACTAAATTTTTGAACAGAAAAAAGGATTCGGAATTTGACAAGCTCTGCACAACATTAGAAAATGCCAAAATGATAGAGGTGAGCTCAACCAAGCTACCGCAGATCGCCATACCGCGGATTATGAGCGATCCTCGATACCAAGAGCAAATTACAGCCAATAATGAAAAAATTGGCGCTCGAAGTAAGTTGATCGCAGAAATACTCAAGCCTATTCCCGGCATTTACTTCAACGAAACCTATGGTGCTTTTTACAATACCATTGTTTTTAAAGATGAAGTATTGCGTCCGGGGCAAAAACTGCAAATAGAAAACCCAGAAATAAAAGCCCTCGTAGAGAAATGGGTGGGGACAGAAAATGTAGCCCCGGACAAACGGTTTGTATACTATTTGCTCGGGGCTAAAGGAGTGTGTGTTGTACCTATTTCTTCGTTTTGCTCATCATTGCAGGGCTTTAGGGTGACCCTGCTGGAAAATGATGAGGCATTACTTCGTGAGGCCTTTACACACATCAAGGATGCTTTGGAAGAATATCTTGTTTAGAATTTGAGTGCTACACCTACATTCAATACAGTAAACCCAAAACCTAGTTCAGCAAAACCGGCTAGGTTTTCCATAAAGTAATATCTACCACCAACGTAAAGGTCAAATCTAAGGCCACCAGAAGATGCTGATCCTAAACTTCCTAAGTTTGAGTTAATATTGAGATAGGAAAGCATTAATCCACCATAGACGTCTATTTTATCATTGTCGATACCATGGTAATGGTAAGCACTTCTAACACCTATATTGGTGTAATTGACGCTAAAATCTGAGTCTCTATAATTGAAGGATTTATAACCAACGAAACCACCAAGGCTAATTACACCAGGGCCGGCTTCCCACATGCCTCGTTCATATTGCAGGTTAATGGCAGGGCTCTGCCTGTATCCTGATCCAGCATATCCGAATCCGTGGCCATAAGTACTGCCTAATCCAATGCCTAAAGCTACTACATTGTCGCCGATGTCAAATGCCTGAGAATGAGCTGAATTGGTGGCAAAACAAGTTAATAATGCGAGGGTAAAAATTCTGATAATTTTCATAATTAAAAATGATTTAAGGTTTAAGGTTTAAGAATGTTCGGTAGTTGCAAACAACAATTTAATTGATTGCAATTAATACAAGTTTATAGGGGCAAAGATATAAATATATTGGACTTTAATAGGTATATGTTGGATAAATAC
>DAIQNU010000445.1:0-2625 GCA_036788235.1 Cyclobacteriaceae bacterium | reverse complement strand
CAGGATTTTTTCAAGGAGCATTTAAACTTGATGCCCTTTCCTCCAATTATACCAATAAAGCACGAACAATGTCTAAAAGACTTTCTGAAAGTATTACTGATTAGAACCAACTTTACATCATTGTTTCCAAAAAAGGTGAAGCCCATAATCGTCCTCCTTTCCCTCTGAGGTGGAAATTAGGCTTATACCTATCGAGTACTATACGATCTATCTAGTATTGTAAAACAATATCACTGGCTTTTCTACCAAGCGTCAAGTCAATATATCGAGTATTTCCCTTTTCATCCTGCACCAGCATTTTGTAGTCTCCATAAAAAGCCCTCAATGCCACTTCACCATCAGCATTGGTGGTTAAAGATTCGTTGGTCATCCATTTATTTTTGATTAGATCATGCAGCACCCAATACACCTGTGTAGGATTTCCGTCTGCATCAAACCACTCCTTGCTTCCCCAATAGGTGATATGACTGACGCCAGGATGGGCAAAGGCGAGTGTGTATATCATGCTAATATAATCAATCAAGGCTTTTTGCTGCTCCTTTTCTTCTTGCATATTCTTAAAGGGCAGATCTTTCAGTTTCGCCCAAAATTCCGTGATTTGAATGGGGAGTCCAGCTTCCGAAAGCTCATCAAGCATGGTATTGAACTCCTGAAATGTATACCAGCCGGCCACATGGCATTGACTGCCAATGGCATCCGGGGCACAGCCTCTACGCCGCATTTCATGTATGAGGCTCACATATCTTTGCCTTTGCTCTGCGGAGGTCACACCGGGAGCATAGGTTTTCACCAGTCCGTAATCATTGAGTGCATAAGTGACAAATGGATTTTCATCTCTTGCCCAATGAATTGCAGGTTCCAGATAGCTGAGGATTTCATCAATGGTTTCAATATGCGGCCACTTTCTATTAGGCAGATTTCTCAAAGAAGGTTCCCAAAGCATTTCATTACATAAATCCCACTGGGTAACACTTTCACCTCCCAACCTTATAAGTTCACGCACATGTTCTTCTAGTTTTTTAAGTTGTTGCGCATAAGAATATTTATTCATCCAGGCAGGTACGGCCTTTCTTACAGTCCACACGAGCGGGTGACCTTTTACTCGCAATTCGTTTGCCCGACCCCATTGCACTTCGCCTAAAAATGTATCGGTAATTCTCTCGCCTTCATTTTTTTCGATGGGCTGATGCCAACCTTCGTCCCAGTAGCATTTTGCGGTTGTGCAGTTGAATAGCTCTTTCACAAATTTTGTCCGGTTTTGTTGAGAAGCGCTCATGCCACAAATGGTGCCCGCCATGGAAAAACCCCAGTCAAAATCGTGGTTTTGCTGCTTCAAAATCACTTTTAATCCATGAAGCGGCTGATCGTTTTCATCAATAAGTCGGATGATAAAATTGCCTTTTCTGATTCTTTCAATAGAGTCATTGGCTTGAACAAGCATATTTTCATTAAGCGCATAATTACCAGCATCATTAGCGCCATTGTCCAATCCCATGCGCCATTCCTCACCTTCAATTATTCCTTTCTGTTTATTTCGATCTACACATGCAGGTGAGATCATAGCCATGGCCGAAAAATTCGCCAGTTTTAGAATAAAATCCCTTCGATTTTGCATAAAATTCCGCTCTACTGTTTTCCCTACTTACTCAACAATCTACCTGCCTCGTGCGGTAGCCCTTGTGAAGTTTAGTGTCAAATTACACAAAATTCATGTCAACTGGACTATGTATAAAAGAGAATATTTTTGTGTACCACAATAAGTTCTAGAATATAAAGTCATAAAAATGGAAGTACTAAAAAGACTCAAAAATTTGATTCTTATGTGAGTCGATAGGTGAAAATTTATATCAGGTGTATTTGTTTGTAAAAATGTATTTCAAAAATAAATTTGCCCTTTATAAAACCAACATTCTTAATACATTTCGGTTTTAGCTAAAAAAATATTTCAAGATCAACCAACCGTTTATTTATGAAAAGAATACTTCTAGTCAATTTTATTTCGATCCTACTCATTTATAATGCCTTAGCACAAACCCCATGTGATAAACATCCACTTTTCAACATGCTGCCACAGCATAGTATATCTGATTGTAATGAGCAGGAATTTGACAATATGACGTTTAAATATTATGATAAAAATGGCGACTATATAGAGCTAAAAAAATCTGGCTATGCGCTGAAAACTTCTTATGTTTTTGATGGTGATTTTGAAAAGCGGCCTTCCAATCCTATGATTTTTCAAAACTACGTCAATGCAGTAAAGGCCAAAGGCGGTACTTTGATCAACGAATCAAAATCTAAAGTTTTGCTTCATTTAAAAACTGCTGGAGAAGACTGGTGGATCGAAGTATATAGCGACCAAAGTGGCACTTATTATTTAAACACCATTCGCGAAGCTTCTATGAATCAATTTATAGTGCTTTCTGCAAATGAGATTGCCAAGGAAATTAACTCGACAGGCAAGGCAACCTTCTATGGTATTTTATTTGATAGCGACAAGTCTATCGTGAAACCTGAATCAAGAGAAACACTGGAGCAGATGGCCAAATACCTCACTTCAAACCCAAAAATAAAAGTTTATATTGTGGGTCACACTGACAATACAGGCTCATTTGATCACAATCT
>DAIQNU010000444.1:0-2672 GCA_036788235.1 Cyclobacteriaceae bacterium | reverse complement strand
GTTCCCGTCATTAGTATTGAATACGCTTTCATGAGCCGTACGTCCCCACATATCGTATTTGTCGCGGCCTTCGCCATAATATACTGCATAGTCGGCAGTTGCCTCGCAATGTTGCAAACCGCGCTGCAGCAGGTTTATGCGCACATCGTTGTCGCCCTGCAACACATGGCCAAGCTTATGGCTGAGCATCAAAATACGCACGCTTCTTATGGTATCGACAAAGAGAGAGTGTGGGCCATTAAAAGAATAGATAAATCCTCCTTCACCGTGCAATTTTGTCCACCGCATGGCTTGTACTGCACCTGATGCCTTCAGGGCAAGTTCATAAAAGTTCTTTTCCCATTCATTGTAAGCGCTTTTGCCTTCTACCATAAGGCGCAGAAGATTGCCATAGGTGCTGATATTATTGAAGCCATGGTCATGCACACCAGTATGTGTAAGGTGTGGTGCCATAAAGTTCAGCGTATTTTGTTGGGCAAGTTTCAGAAATTTTTCTTCGCCGGTTGCATCAAATTGCAGTGCTTCGGAGCCATATTGAAAACCTTGTGTCCACTCTGTCCAGCCTCTGGTCGAGTATTTGCCATTGACAGTAAAGACAGGCGATCCTTTACTTTTGTCATACTCTTTATTAATAAGGTCTATTTTACTGGCAGAAAGTTCCCAAAATTTCTGCAGAGCTTGCTTTAAATCGGATGGTTTAAGCTTGTAATCAATTTTTATCATTTTAAAACAATATAGTATGGAGTTGAATTTCGATTAACAATGGCGATTAGCTTGTTTTCTCAATAGCCCGGGCATTTAACCATGGATTGCCGGGTTGCCATTTGTTTGGCAAAGAGAAAACAAGACGCACGCTTGCACTTTTTAATTTGTAATTCAAAGCTAGTTTTAATTATGACCTCAATAAAGGCATAATTATGTCAAAATCTGGTACTTTTCGTTCAGGTGGCTTTTGAACTCTGATGGGCTCAGGCCGGTTTTCTTTTTAAAAATGCGGCTGAAATAGGAGGGGTCTTCATAATTGAGTTTGTAGGCAATCTCTTTGTTTGAAAGATCGGTATACATAAGCATGCGGCGTGCTTCCAAAATTAGTCTTTCAATTATAATTTCACCGGCGTTTTTTCCAGTAATACGTTTGGTCATTTTATTAATTTTGGCTGGCGACAGTCCTAAAAGCAAGCTGTAGTCCTGCACCAGATGCATTTTTTTGAAATGCTGCTCTACCAGTGTTTTGAATTGCTGAACCAGCAGAAATTGGGGGTCATGCATTTTTTCCTCTTCAGCAAAATAGTGCAGGTGAAATTGTCGGCATTTGAGCAGAAAGGCGTGGAGATAGGCCCTTAGAATTTCCGACATGGTTTGGCTTTTGCTCAGGTATTCCTTTTTCATGAGATCAGCCAATTGCATTAAGTCTTCAAATTCCTGGCCACTGAGGTTGAGTATGGGTTTGCCAGCGGGGTTGTTGAAAAAAGGGTAATCAAAAAGCAGGTCTTTGCTAAAACCATCGATCGAATAAAAATTGCCAGAAAAAACAATTAGATATCCATGATAATCCTTTTCTCTTGAAATAAGGTGAACCTGGCCGGGTGTAAGGAAATGCACACTGTGCGATCTGATGCTATAAGCTTCAAAGTCGATTTCATGTTTTCCGGCGCCACTTACAAACAGGCATATTTCATAATAGCTGTGTCGATGCGGAATTTCTGTTTTGTGCGGATACTGTTTACTACTGTTGGCGATGCCTTTTACCTCATAAACCTGAAAGGGGCCATGTGACACTTTATCTGGAAGTTCATACGTAGGTATTTGATGTATCATGCCATGTAGTTGCACCGTTTGTAAAGGTGGATTAATTATAAATTTCAACAAAATAAAACATTTAGTTTAGCAAAGCGGTAATAGCATGTATCTGGAGGCGATTTATTTTGTACTTTGCTAACCTAGATTCACCCAATTAATTTTTAACAATAAATATAAATTAGACAATGAAAGAGCTAGTAACCAAAAACAGGTCATTACTAAAGGAAACAGAAAAACTACTTAATAAGCAGATCGAAATGGAGGGGCGTTCATCTGCCGCATATTTATCAATGGCTTCGTGGTGCGAAATGCAAGGCTATCTTAATTCCTCTGCTTTCTTGTATGAGCATGCCGAGGAAGAAAGAATGCATATGCTAAAATTATTTCATTACATCAATGATGCAGGTGGCTATGCACTTCAGCCCGAGATATCCAATATTAAGCATGAGTTTAAAAATTTGAAGGAAGTATTTGAGGATATACTTATGCATGAGATCGCGGTTACCAAATCCATCAACAATCTGGTTGACCACTGCTTTACCAATAAAGATTTTGCGACATTTAATTTCTTGCAATGGTATGTAACTGAACAGCGCGAAGAAGAAACCCTGGCTCGCCGTGCATTGGAATTATTCGATATAATCGGTACGGAGGGAATTGGACTCTGGACAATTGATCAGGAAATAGGTAAGCTTGAGCAAGGTCCGGCAGCCCATTGATTCTCAACTGAAGTCGAAAACTACTTAAACCTTCAATTATACTAGTCGGTTTAGGATACAATAAAGAATTTAAGCAGGAGTAAGATTAATTTCTTACTCTTTTTGTGTGTCAGGCATGGTCATATGCTATAGGGTGAAAGTCCCGAACGAGAG
>DAIQNU010000443.1:0-2679 GCA_036788235.1 Cyclobacteriaceae bacterium | reverse complement strand
GCGATCCTTTGCATAGCTGGTATCCGCGGCAGCTATTAAGTCATCACCATCTTCTACATAATGTATGTTGTTGAGGGTATAGCGACCGCCTTCAAAAAATGCAGGCGCTAAAACGGTAATAAATGTTGAGTTTTCAAAAAGAACAGCAGCAAGGGCATTGGTCTCTGCCGGAAAATGCCCCCGTAAGGTTGAATCGCTGCGAGATATGATTTTCAGTTGTTTATGATTTTTTAAGGCAGCTTGTTGAAGTCTTTCAGCCAATTGCTTGTGCAAGGCTATGGTATCAGATTCTTTGAGGCTCCTCGAATTTGTCAGTACATAAAAAAGTGCAATATTTCGCTGTATTTCAGCCATGAAAGATTCAAGAGAAAAGTCGGTCAATACCGGAATTCCATGTACGGTTTGAGTGCCTGTGGGGTCATCGTCCAATACAACCACAACTTCATTTGGTAAAATAAATGCAGCATTATCAACTAAATGAGGAGGCACCTTCCATTTGGGCAATGTGTCAAATACAACTTCTTTTTTAAGTACTTCCATTAATTTTTCAATTAACTGATCAGAGTTGTATGGCCAAGACCCTGGCAGGGGCACCATCGCCATTGAAAATTTTAAGCGGTAACGCAATAACTTGTAAAAATTCAACTTTGAGGCTTTCTAGATTGGTCAATCCTTCCACAATAATTATGTCACCATTGAGTAACTTTCTGTGAATACGTGTAACCTCTTCAATGTTATTCACATCAGCTACAGATGGTGGTTCCACTCCAATAAAAGCCACTTCATTTTCTACTAACCAATCTGCCAATTCATCAGAAATTCTGGGCAAAGCATCTCTATATTCGCTAGAACCATATTTTTTACTCCACCCGGTTCGAAAAAGTATGCCCTGACCCGGTCTTAATCGACCTTTTAAAAATTGCACAGATTCTATACCCAAAAGCTGCGAAGGCTGTGTAATTGTAATGCTTACTACATAGCATCCGACGATAAACCGATTAGGCGGGTATTCATCAATGCTGCTCTCACTTACTCCGAAGTGCAATGGAGCATCCATGTGGGTACCTGCATGTGAATAAATATTCAGTTGAGCAGCATTCCATCCGTCATTTTGAAGTGTTTTTGCCGGTGTTGTCTGAAAGCCGGGCATAGCATTATCATAGGTTCGGGTCAAGTCAACTATAGCTGCCATTATTTTATCCTAATTAAATAAAATCATTTTTCAATACGCGCAATGATACCTTCGGCGATTTCAGTCGTAGAATTCTTACCTCCTATATCAATAGATTTTATGCCGTCTGCAAGCGTAGCTTCTATGGCTTTAACTATTGCCGCCGCAGCTTTTGTCTCGCCCATGTGCTCCAGCATAAGTGCGCCAGACCAAATAGAACCAACAGGATTGGCGATGCCTTTGCCTGCAATGTCTGGCGCTGAACCATGAATAGGTTCAAACATAGATGGAAATTCTTTTTCGGGATTAATATTGCCACTTGGCCCTAGACCCAAACTTCCCATAATGGCACCACCAAGATCGCTCAGAATATCACCGATCATATTGGTAGTAAGTATTACGTCAAAGACTTCAGGCCTTAATACAAATGATGCTGCTGCATTGTCGACATACATTTTTTGATAGCTCACATCAGGATACTGGCTGGCAACTTCTGCAATTACCGAATCCCAAAATGCCAAACTATGAATCAAGGTATTCGATTTGGTTACATTGGTCACCTTCTTTTTGCGCTTTTGAGCCAGTTTAAATGAATAATGTGCAATTCGCTCGATACCAACTCGGGTAAACATACTAGTGTCGGTGGCGAAACCTTCCATGCTATCCGGCCTGAATATGGTTCCATTCTGAACAAATTCACCTTCATTATTTTCGCGAATAACTATGAAATCGATGTCTTTGTGGCTTTTGTAGCGCAGTGGACTTTCAGTTCCAGCCAATAGTTTTACGGGTCTGTAATTTACATATTGCTTGAAACCGGTACGTACTTTAAAAGTATACATCATGGCAGGAAGTGTATCATCAACTTCAGGCAAACCAACAGCACCAAAATAAATGGCATCATAGCCTTTTAACTTTTCCATGGCATCTGCCGGCATGAAATCGCCATGCTCCTTATAATAACCGGCTCCATATGGAAACAGATCATATTCCAGTTTAAAATCAAAAATAGATGCGCAATGGTCTAAAACCTTAACCCCGGCTGGTACAATTTCGTGGCCAATGCCATCTCCATAAACTACTGCAATTTTGTACGTTTTCATAATGAAATTTTGATAAATATTGTTTTTTTATAATTGCAAATCCTAACTATAATCAAATTGAAAGTGACGCTTTTGTCAATAGATATTTGCTTATGGTACTAAAAACATTGCCATTTTCAATGGATTAAACCTATATTTATACTGAAAAATAAGCTTTGAAACACACATTTTTTATGCATATTAGAAGAAATGAAAGATTATAGCCAATGAAAAATAGAAAATAATTCCGCAATGCTTTCCGGCAAGGTTTGCGAAAATAATTTACCATTTGGGCTACTCCTTTTGAAATGTTAGAATTAGAATTGTGTAATTAATCCTGGTTGATGTGCATATTTACTCCATGTCAAAGAAAATATAAAATTAGCCATAGCACTCATAGCTCAAATTATTATGGTATCTTCATAG
>DAIQNU010000442.1:0-2712 GCA_036788235.1 Cyclobacteriaceae bacterium | reverse complement strand
AAAATAAGGTATAACCAAGCGGGCATTAGAATCAACCATATTGAGTAGGGTTTTGAGTTCTTCAGTCGATTGTTCAAGATTGCTCACATAGTTACGCGCTTTTAGGCAAGTAGTAATTATTTCGGCATCATGGTTATTTCTGCCCATCAACTCATTTTTGTAAATCTGACTGAGCATTATTTTTATATCACCAGATTCTTCTGATATTTTGCTAATGCTAAGTGTGAGTGCTTCAAGTTCTTCAATACACTTTGATAGAAATGGATGACTATTTGAGGTGGCCTCTTTTAAGGCACAGGCAGTTTCCTCCAGTTGTTGTTTGTGCTTTCTCAAATCGCTTAGTATTTGCGATTGGGTCATTTTTAATATAATACTTTCGATCTTGGCCAGATTGGCCACCAGGCTATGTACACCGGTGTAATTGTTTTGAAGTCTTTTATTAAATCGTGAGAATGAATCTTCTGTGGTTTCGTTGATTTGCGAAAGGTGATGTTGAATGGCTATGAACAAACCTTGTAATTCATCGATTGTAAGTGTTTGGAACAGTGCCTGGTCATTGTTGAAATCTGGTCGAGGGCTTTTTGTTTCGGGTTTTGAAATCATAGCAAAAAGATTTGATACAACCAGCTTTCTACTGCTTATCTAAGCATAGAAGTTGGTCAAAATTATTGTAAAGTATGCTGATTGTACAAAGTATATCAACAAAAATATTAAGCTGCTTTCTACTGAAATGATTTAATTTCAGCGAATAAAAAAGTTTATAACAGGCGGCTTTCTCTCTTTCACAAATCCTGACCCACGTGGCCGCACTGTTAAAAAACTTTTAATGAATGTCCAAACAGGATTTCCCAAAACCTTAATGGACGACTTGCTAAACTACCAGTATTACTTACTATTTTATTTTTCAACTTTTCATCTGAGCTAAAACCATCCCTGCTTTTCATAATCGTAATTTTTAGCGTTCAGTACTTAGTAAACAATTTTCAGTTGATATCAACTCTTTGCTAATGGCATCGAGGTGTAAAGTATTATATTAATCTATAGTTTGTAAGAAAAAGCAGGGTCGCCACTTACCAATATCGACCCTGCTATTGATTTGAATTGTTGCAAGATTTTTGATTTTTTCATGACCGTTTTACAGTTTTGTCTAAAATGTAAAAAGTGTGTGTCCAGGTGCTGTTGGTAAGCATTAAAGAAAAATTGGTAAGTGCCAACTTTTTGAAATAAAACCACGGGCAATCCTGTAATCATAAACCTTTAATTAAAATCAACTAACTCCCAACCGCCTCTTTCCGTCTGTAATTATGATACAAGATTAACACTGCCAGACATATTACTAAACCCGTAATGAGTAAGCGGGGGGAATCTGTTATTTTAAGGTGGTATAATTGAGAAAGCGGAAAGGAGAAAAGGCTGAAAGCTCAAAGCTTGCCTGCCGAAAGGCAGGGTGAAAGCTGAAAGCTCATAGCTCGGAGGTCGATGCTGATAGCTCAAAGGACAGGAAAAGCTGGAAGGCGGTCGAAGGGTCGAAGATTAATGGCTAAGGTGAGCATCAACGGATCACGCATTACGGTTTACGCATCACGATACTTTAAAAAATGGCAATTTATTTGACCTAAATGGTTGCTAAATCCACTTTTGTAGCCAGAGATATCCATATTATTAATACCTTCACGCCTTGAAAATTGAGTGACATATGATTTCTACACAAAATATCACCCTTCAGTATGGTAAAAGGGTCTTATTCGAAGATGTAAATATTAAATTTCTTCCAGGTAACTGCTATGGTGTAATCGGTGCCAATGGCGCAGGAAAATCTACTTTTCTAAAAATACTTTCTGGCGAAATTGACCCCAATGCCGGTTCGGTTAGTATAGAACCCGGCAAGCGGATGGCCGTCTTGTCGCAGGACCACTTTAAATTTGATGAAATACCAGTGCTTCAGACCGTGATCATGGGGCATAAAGAATTGTGGGAACTGATGCAGGAAAAAGATGCCATTTATGCCAAGCCTGATTTTTCTGAAGCTGATGGCCATCGTGCATCTGAGCTTGAAGAAAAGTTTGCGGATATGGAAGGCTGGAATGCGGAATCTGATGCCGCTAACCTTCTTAGTGGTGTAGGTATAAAAGAGGAAGATCACCTGAAGCTTCTAAAGGAATTGAATGGTAGTGAAAAAGTACGTGTGCTGCTGGCTCAGGCTTTGTTTGGCAATCCTGACATACTTATACTTGATGAGCCTACCAACGACCTGGATGTAAATACAATCTCATGGCTTGAAGATTATTTAATAGATTTTAAAAATACCTTGATCGTCGTAAGTCACGATCGACATTTTCTTGACACCGTTTGTACCCATGTAGCCGACATCGATTTCAAATCAGTAAAACTCTATACGGGCAACTATACTTTTTGGTATGAATCAAGGCAGTTGGCTTTGGCTCAACGCAGTGCGGCCAACAAAAAAGCCGAAGACAAGAAAAAGGAATTGATGGAGTTTATTGCCCGGTTTAGTGCCAATGCCTCCAAATCAAAACAAGCGACAGGCCGCAAAAAGATGCTGGAGAAAATCAATCTGGATGAGATACAGCCTTCGAGCAGAAAATATCCGGCAATTATTTTCAATCAGAACCGAAAAGCTGGCGACCAGATTTTGGAGATAAAAGGCCTTAGCAAAAAGTCGTCGGACGGTTATTTGTTTAAAGATGCCGA
>DAIQNU010000441.1:1104-2715 GCA_036788235.1 Cyclobacteriaceae bacterium | reverse complement strand
TTATTGGCTGCAATGGAGGCACCAATGCCTGTACCGCAAATCATAATTCCTCGCTCTGCTTCGCCATTACGAACTGAATCACAGACTTTTCTGGAGATATCAGGAAAGTCCACCGGATCTTCGCTGTGGCAACCATGGTCAATAATCTCACAATTCAGGTCTTTTAGTATTTTTATCACTGCGGCTTTCATCGGATATCCGAAATGGTCATTACCTAAAGAAATTTTCATAATTGTTTCCTCCTGTTTTTAAGTTTAAATTTTATGTTTTAGTAAATTTTAGTTCATCATTTTAGTCATTACCAGACTTAACCATGGGAAAAATGTAACCAGGATTAAGGATAGGAATAGAGGTATTAAAAATGGCAAAACGCCCTTTAGCACTTCTTTTACCGGAATCTGGGCAATATTGCTTATCAGAAATAGTGATAGTCCCATCGGTGGTGTTACCAGACCAACCATAAGATTGAGAATAGTAACAATGCCCAGATGCACCGGATCGACCCCTGCCAAAACGAGTGGTGGAGCAATAATGGGTACTACCAGCAAGGTAGCTGTGGTACTGTCCAGGAACATCCCGATGATCAGAAGCAACACATTGATTATAAGCAGTAAAAAAACTGGATTGGCGGTGATGGACAGTAGGTTATTTGCAAATAATTGTGGGACTTGCTCCACGGCCAGAATCCAGCCAAATAAAGAAGCTACCGCAATAATGATCAGTATACTGACGGATATCCTGATAGTACTATAGGCAGATTCGAGGATAAGTCGCAGGCTAAATTGCCGGTAGAAAAAAAGATTGATTAATAGCACGTAAGCCACCATAACTGCGGCTGCTTCGGTGGGTGTGAAGTAGCCACTCAACAAACCTGCAATAAGCAAAACCGGTGCTGCTACTGCTGGTGCTGCCGGGTAGAAACTTTTAGTGAGCTCTGCTATACTCGGCCATTTCTCTGAGCGGGGGTATTTTTTGATAATAGAAATAATGGCCGTGGTGAGCATCAATAACACCACAATAAGCAATGCCGGGATAATGCCTGCCACCAACAACTTGACAACGGATACGGAAGCTACCGCTCCATAAACTATTAAGGGTATGCTTGGCGGAAATATGGGCCCGACGGTTGCTGATGATATGGCTATGCCCGAGGCAAATGATTTTTTAAAACCTCGCTCCTGCATGGTTTGTATGGTCATAGGCCCAATACCTCCTACGGCTGCTAGTGCAGCTCCTGACATGCCCGCAAATAACAGACCTGCCAATATATTGACTTGTGCCATACCGCCTGGTGCTCTACCAACAGCTGTATCGGCAAAGCCAAATATCCTTTTGGTTAGCCCGGTAGTATTCATGAGGGTACCTGCAAAAATAAATATTGGTATGGCCAAAAGCGGATATGAGTCGAGGGCATATTGCGTTCTCAGTGAAATGAGTTCAATGGGAAATCCGTGCAATACAAGATACAGGAAGGAAGGTATGGCAATGGATATTACCACTGGAAAGCCCAGCAGCATTAACACAAAAAACATAATTATTATCGTCATTCCCATGATTATCTCCCTTCTTTGATGTGTGTATACAAAACCTTTATGTGCTCAATGGTCAGCC
>DAIQNU010000441.1:0-1094 GCA_036788235.1 Cyclobacteriaceae bacterium | reverse complement strand
CATGGCAGATCCTAGGGTTGTATCAGGATTCAAGCCAAACACAAAGGAAATCACCTATTCTTTGGTAGTTGATAAATCCAAAGGCAGCAAAATATGGGATATAGACGGTAATGAATACCTTGATGTGCTCAATGGTCAGCCAGCAAAAACCAACTATAGCGGGTAGAAAAAACAGCCAAAAGGGTATAGACAGGGTTGGCGTGGTGCTGTCGTAATTGGTGAAGGTGGTATATATAGCCGAAATGGCTATAATGGCAAAAACCAATGCACTACTGGCCTGAATGATGATTTCCATGGCAAAGGCTCCTTTTGGCGAAAGGAACTTCTTAATACCCAATAACTGTATGTGACCATCGGTTCGGAAGTAATACGGTAAGCCAAAAAATATAAAAGCTATAAAAAAGTATCTGGCCAACTCATCAATACCTACCATGGGAATGTTAAAAACTGAGCGAAGTACTATCTGTAGCAGGGTGATGACTACAAGTGATAAAAGTATGATGGCGCTTATATTTCTATCTGTATTTTTCATAATGATCAATGCTGTTTTAGCCTATTGTATTCTTTGGATTTCTTCCAAGTAATCGATCCATTCCGGAAAATCTTTTCGGATTCGATCGAGCACCGACTGCTTTATGGTTTCTATTTGCAATCCGTTTTGCTCGTCGGTAAATACGATGCCATAGTTTAACAATGCCTCCACTATTTGCTCATCTGTTTTTACAATATGCCTGGCTGTCATCACGGATGCTTCGTCAATGGCTTGTCTGATAATCTCTCTGTCTTCTGCCTCAATTTTCTGCCACAATCCTTCATGAATAAAAACGGCCAGGCAAGAATGCATGTGGTTGGTCATAGCGATGTGGCTTTGCACTTCGTAAATTCTGGAAGTGTAGATGTTGCTCAGGGGATTTTCTTGTCCGACAACCATGCCGGTCAACAGTGCGGTGGTCAGTTCAGAAAACTCAACGGGAGTAGGTATAGCGCCCATCCCTTTTATCATGGACATCCATACCGGAAAAGGCACACCCCTGATTTTTTTACCCTTCAGGTCGTCGAGTGAATACACCGGGAAATTGGTGGTCAATTGCCGG
>DAIQNU010000440.1:0-2735 GCA_036788235.1 Cyclobacteriaceae bacterium | reverse complement strand
TTGGCGTTTTTCTATGTCGCTTGGAATCCGTCAGAAACGGCTTTGTTTCGATTTCTAATGATTGCCTTATTTATTGGCGGGATTGTAAGGGCTGTAGCACTGATTCATTATTCACCGACACCTATTATCTGGGCAGTGATACTTCTCGAATTAGTCCCAACTCCTATTCTTTGGTATATGCATTCAAAATTATTGAACAGTGGAGTGCTTAACTAAGATTTGTGGATTTTCCGAATTTTTTTAACAGAAGTCTACACATGAAGACTTGAATTGTCAATACTATGTAATTACATGAATTTATGAAAAACTGGACAAGGGATCATATACCGGCAGACTTAAGCAATAAAATGTATATCATCACTGGTACCAGTTCGGGTATCGGAACAGTGATCGCTTACGAACTGGCCAAAAGAGGAGCAAAGGTGATTGCTGGCAATAGAAATGTTGACAAAGCGCATAAAGCAATTGACGCTATCCGTAGTCAGTCGGATAATTTAAGTGGTTTTACTGTACTGCCCTTAGATATTTCTTCTCTGGAGTCTGTGAAGGAATTTGCCGAAAAAATAAATAGCGATTCCGATATAAGCCAAATCAATGGTTTACTATTAAATGCGGGCATCATGGCCTTGCCTGAAAGAAAAGTATCTGTTGATGGGTTTGAATTGCAGATGGCGACCAATGTGTTGGGTCATCACCTACTCACTTCTTTGTTGCTCGAGAAAATAAAGCAGGCATCCTCTTCTGTAATTGTTTCCACTACTTCTTCCGCAAGTAGCACGGTAAGCGATCAAAAAATATGGGATGATCTAAACGCTGAAAAGAAATATGATGCTTGGGAAGTATACGGTTTATCGAAAATAGCTGCTGTTCAGTTTAGGGATGGACTCCACGAACTCCTTAAAAAAGCGAAGCTGGATGATAAGATCAAAGTAATCTCCACACACCCTGGCTTAACAGCTACTCCACTATTCGATGCTGGGAGGGGCTTTATTTCCAATATATTTAGAGGCATAAAAGGCATATTCATGATGACGCCTGCTCAGGGCGCGCTATCTAGCCTGAGAGCAGTGGTAGACGACTCCATACCAAGTGGCAGTTTTATTGGACCTGGGGGAATCACTGGATTCAGTGGTAATCCTAAAATCATCAATGAGTACAATCGGAAATTAGCACTTGATCCAATATTAAGAAAAAAGATGTGGGACTATTGCGATCAGGCAACTCATGCAAGTTGGAAAATTTAATCTTTAAAAAATAAATCCAAGAGAAATGAACAATCAAGAAAATGACCAAAAATCACCTTATCCTAAAGGTAAAGTCGCACTACTGGTAGTTGATCCGCTGAATGATCTGATATCCGAAGGAGGAATGGCATGGCCTATGTCCGGTACAGTTATTCAAGATGTTAAAACCGTTGAACATATCGAGGATTTATTAAAGATTAGCAGAGAAAAGGGGATTAAGGTGGTATATGCACCTCACCATCGCTATCGGGAAGGCAGTTATTCGGATCGGAAGTACTTGAGTCCTACACATGTGGCCCAACTTGGACCAGGACATATGCTGAGTCAAGGGACATGGGGCGGGGATTTTGCTGAAAAACTTGCCTCCAAAGAAAACGAATTTATAGCTTCTGAACATGCCTGCTCCAGTGGTTTTGCCGGCACAAATTTACATGCCCATCTGACAGAAAATGGAATAACGCATCTGATCATAGTGGGCATGATTACCAATTCCTGTATAGAAGCCACGGTAAGAAGTGCCATCGATTTGGACTACCACGTCACTTTGGTGAAAGATGCGGTGGCCGCTTTCTCTCCAATGGAACATGAGCAAGCTACCAAAGAGCGTTATCCACTTCTTGGGCATATTGTAAGCACTACTGAAGATATTATTGAAATATTAAAAATGAACTGATCATGACAGATACAAATGCAGAGAATCCTATGGTAGCCGCTATGAGAGAGGCGCTAAAACCTTATCAAATATTCCCTAAAAACAAGACGGCATTGGTGCTGATCAATTGCCAAAAAGGATTTCTTGATGAACAAGCTGAACTTAACACTAAGTTCGAAGACCTGATTCATTTTGCCAGACAAAACCATTGGAAAATAATCCATGCACCGTTCAGCTATACGGAACGAAAATTTCCATCTCCAGCCCACCTGCTAATGGATAAAAAATTAAATGAATCACTTACCAGCAAAGATTTAATGTTTGTTCAGCAGGGAGATATTACCTTGCCTTCCCGAAGTACACTAAGTGCTTTTGCCGAAACGGATTTGGAGAAGACACTCCGACAACATGGTCTGGAACATCTGGTTTTGGCAGGACCTGTAGCTGATCTAACCTTAGATTCAACGATGAGAGATGGCATTCAAAATGATTTTCATATTGCCATCCTGACCGATGCGATGGCTTTGACTAACCCTAATCAAAGTATCACTGATTATGCAGAAACTCTGGGAAGGTATGCTCAAACGGTAACAAACATAGAAGATTTGAAAAGCCTTGCCGCAAAATCATAAATCATCCAATTTCCAAAATGACTTCCCATGTCTTTACACTTTTCTAAATAAAAAAGCAATAGCAAATGATCACATCCAATCAAAAAGTATTGATAACAGGCGGGAGTTCAGGTATTGGACTTGCACTGGCAAAAAAGTTTTTAGAAAATAACAACACCGTTATTATTACAGGTAGAGATTTAGCCAAACTTGAAAAAGTAAAATCCG
>DAIQNU010000439.1:0-2737 GCA_036788235.1 Cyclobacteriaceae bacterium | reverse complement strand
TGAGGTGCCCGTAGATATTCGTAAAGTTTCCATAGAAGTAAAAGCCGCAGGTTTTATGACACAGGAAGAATCTTTGGTCATTGAAGCAGAGGGCGCCAGCGATATTCAAAAAGACTTTTTTCTGACTCCTTTAGAAGTGGGTACGACCATACAGCTGAGTAAAGTATATTTTGAACGGGGTGCTGCTTCCTTGCTGGAAGAATCTTCTGAGGAGCTTGACCGGCTGGTTGAATTACTCAATGAAAATCCGAATATGGAAATTGAAATAGCCGGTCATACAGACAATCAAGGCAATGCCCGACTTAACCTTCAACTGTCCAGAGATCGGGTAGCCATAGTCGAAAAATACCTTTTGGATAAGGGAATCGCTAAAAAACGCGTAAAAGGAAAAGGTTATGGTGGCAGCAGACCCATAGCCTCTAATGCCAGCGAGGAAACACGAAAGCTTAATCGTCGCGTAGAATTTAGCATTATCAAAAACTAATTCATTTATTATTGGTTTGACAATTCGTGAAACAGTCAAAAAAAATATTTATAGCTGTCTGTATCGTATTTATGGCCATACTTGTTGCGGTGAGTATCGATATTTCTGGTCGTACCACTTTTCCAGGGTCTAAAAAACTCCTGAAAGAATCATTATTGCCATCAGATACCGTTGCATCAGACAGCTTAAAGAAAATTGACATCAAATCAGAAATGGAGGAATAATTGAGCGAAAACAATAAGCAAAAACCCCGTGCTATAGATGTAGATAAAATTGACCTGGAGAAGGAACGTGAGAAAATCACAGAAAATCCGGGACTCATTGCTTTTGCCCATACTGTAGGTGGTGCTTTGATAAAACCTGAAGATAAGGGCAAAATTAAAGGACGCGCCATGGCAGCCATGCAGGAGCAAACCGAGCGGCAAATGTCACAGCTCTATCAACAAATGCAAGTTTTGGCCGAACAGGCACAATCACTCAAAAGCCGGGTACTTATTTCTGAGCGGATCTATCAATCTCAAATAAACTTTGAGCCACTCATCGGCAAAACCTATTATCTCTATGAGCGCAAAGATGGCAGTGATTTACTTTCACTGGTCTCGCCAGAAGAGTGGGGGAGTCCATTGCCTTTTAACAAGCATTTGGCTTCTGTGAAACTATTGTCAGACCACACCTGGGATGTACTTGAAGAAGATGCGGAGTTGTAAACGTTGTTTTTTATCCTGCTAGCTGTTGTCCATCAACTGAGATTAATTTGTCCAGCCTGATCAAGTGCTTATTTTCCAAAAGAATAAATTCTTCCCCGGATTTGGTATATACATCCACAATAACCGATTCAACGGTCTCGACCATATTATCATCATTTTTATATATGATCCGGCATGACTTTTTTCGGGTAGCCCTATCCAGCAACAGGTCATGATAACTACAGTCAATAGGTTGGTATGGGTGCTTCATGGTTTGAAAATTGAGGCATTATATTCTTTTAAAAGTAATTAGGCCTTAGCAGTTCCATGATGCGATCTACGGAGGTTTTGATTTTATCTTTTTGCTCAGCCCTGCTGCCCAGCATGTAGAGTCGATCCCGGATGGCCAGTGATGCCAGACCATGTAAAAAAGACCAGACAATAAGCGTGCTCTCTTCCGGGAGCATTTTTTTAATCATATTCATGTCGTTGCAGGCTCCAACAGTACTTCTTAGCAGGGCATAACACTTTTCCTTTCCATGCCATTCGTCGGGTTTCATGTTTACCAAAGGCTCTTTCATGATAAACATAAGCTCATAAAGTTCAGGATGTTGCAAGGCAAATTCCAAATAAGAAGTGGCAATGCTCTTTAATCGACCCAGCGGATCTTTTATAAAACTAAATTCATTCAGCTTGGTGTAGAACTTGTCGAATGCTTCCTCCTGAATGTAAGTGAAGATTTCGTATTTGTCTTTGAAGTACAAGTACAAGGTGGCAGGACTGTACTCCACTTCCTCTGCGATTCTACGAATAGAGGCTTTTTCAAAACCTTCCTCAATGAACATTTGTGTGGCTACGTCCAGTATATGTCGTTTTAGTGAATGCTTTTCGCGCAATTTTCTTTCTGCAATTCCCATATTTTAAATATTTACACTGTAAATAAAATAAACATTGTTTTATAATCAAAATTATTCTTAAAAAATTGTTTAAAAGCACAGAAAACAGCCTTTGCATGTATATTTGGAATAATCTTGAGTTGATAAAATGGATCACCGAGTACTAGAATTCGAGCCAAAACCCGATGGTTATCCTTGAGAACTGCTTATTAGAGACAAATGTAATTGACGATTGTGTTGGCTGTGACTATTATTTATAAAGCCAAATGGCACAGAATACTGTTTTGCTGTGTTTTGGTTTAGCCTTCTGCTTTTGATTAAATAGGAAAATGATGAAAGAAATAAAATGGGGAATAATTGGTTGCGGAGACGTAACCGAAGTAAAAAGTGGCCCTGCATTCAACATGGTGCCTGGCTCAAGTGTAGTGGCTGTTATGCGTCGGGATGCCGCAAAAGCCGAAGATTATGCCAAAAGGCATGCCATACCTAAATGGTACAATGATGCCACCCGGCTGATCGAAGATCCCGAAGTGAATGCAATTTATGTGGCTACTCCACCTGACTCGCATGCTTCGTATGCCATACAGACTATGCGTGCAGGTAAGCCTGTTTATGTAGAAAAGCCCATGGCTAGAACAGGCAAAGAGTGCCAGGAAATGCTCAAGGTAAGT
>DAIQNU010000438.1:0-2742 GCA_036788235.1 Cyclobacteriaceae bacterium | reverse complement strand
ATTTAAGCTCTAATATACCTTGGTTGCTTAATTCTACGAAACTACTTCTGTTCAAAGCATTCTTTAGTATTAAAATGTTGTTTCTGAATAAATTAAATAGTTGACTATTTTTCAGATTGCCTGCGGTGATCAGGAAGAGCTTCTTCGGCTTCCCTTGAAACATATGTGAGTTGTAAAAGTCAAAATCTTTGGTTACAATAATGAAGTCTTCAAGATCAGCAAATTTGATAATTTCTGAGTCAGGTGTTTCATACTCTTTAGGATGTTCTTTAACTCCGCTTAGCGCGTGCATTCTGAAGCCCTGATTTACAAAACAATTTCACTGAAACCCTTGAGAATCGTAAATAACGCCGCTGTTTTTGGCATACTATATTGATGCTGTTCTTACAATGCAAGATTTAACACAAATAAAACCGCTTTTTGAGATCCTTAGAGCACTTCCGGATTTGACAAGCATCCTACAAATGATCTAATTTTAAGAAACTTTTCAACGAGGTTAATTTCTTAATAGTTCGTTAGTATTGTTTCGTTTCAAAATTCGATTTTATCATGGGTAAGCGCATCTTTTTTTCTTTGTCAATATTGGTTTCACTGGGCTGGGCATGGGCCGGTTACATGTCTAAAGGGCAACCCCTACCAAGGGTTATTGTCATAACTGACCTCAACCAAACAGAAAATGCAACGGGTGATAAGCAATCGCTGGCACATCTATTTATGTATGCTGATATGATCGAGATAGCTGGTATTATTCCGGCCAACTGGGAAGGTGATGGATACAATGCTACTATCGAAACCTGGAAAGCATACAAAGCAGATTATAACAATCCGGCATTTCGCTTTAGGCAAAAAGGTTACCCTGAACCCGACTTGCTAAAAACAAAAATTGCCGCCTCATCAAAAGATGCACTTGCCACCATTATTAACGAAGCCAATAAAAAAGATAAGCGTCCATTATATATACTTGCCTGGGGAAATATGAATCCTGTAACGGCTGCATTTAAAAAAGATCCATCTATTGCTGAGAATGTTCGTTTGATAAGTGTGGGTACAAATCTGGCCTCGCCCAAAGATGCCCAGTGCATTGATAATGGTATCTATGGAAAATGTAGAAATGAACTCTTTAATAATACTAAGTTTACAAACACATGGTGGATAGAAATCGACTGGTCTTACAATGGAATGCTTGTTGGTAATGAACCCAAGGAAATATTAAACAAAGTATCACGCTATGGAGCGTTAGGAAAATATACCCGAGAAGTGGCTGAGCAAAACAATTCTAATGAATATTTTAGAGCTGGAAAAACACCTTCTTTGTTATATTTGCTTGATCCATATAATAATGTGGACGATCCCACACGTGGAAGTTGGGCCGGTAAATTTACAAAGCCTTTTCCTAAAGAGCGCCCAAATTATTATGCAGGCACCAACGGAGGTCATTTATGGAATTATAAGGAACCTTGTGCTACCTGGGCCAATGCCGAAAAAGTGTACAACGCTCAAGTGAAAACAGTACTTGACCGTAGGCCACAAGTATATAATGAATGGATTAAAAAGCTAAATGAAGTATACAATTGATGAATTGACTGAGGCATTAAGTCGCGAAACCCGTGATGAACTATTGCAAAATATACTGCCATATTGGATCGATAAAATGCCCGATCAGGAAAATGAAGGCTTTTATGGAAGAATTGATGGCTTCAACAATTTACATAAAGATGCAGCCAAAGGGATTATCCTAAATACACGCATTCTTTGGACTTTTTCTGCTGCTTGCCGACTTTTTCGACGTGATGAATACCTGGCCACTGCACATCAAGCACTTGCATACATTATAAAATATTTTGTAGATCAAGAGTATGGTGGTGTATATTGGATGCTTGATCATAAGGGAAATCCAATTGAAAGTAAAAAGCAGATTTATGGACAAGCATTCGCTATATATGCCTTGGCAGAATATTATCGGGTTACCCGTGATCAAAAAGCACTTGATTTGGCCAAATCGATATTTCGTCTTTTAGAAAAGCATAGTTTTGATGAACAAAACGGTGGATATATAGAAGCACTGGATAGAAAATGGCAGCCATTGGCAGATCTGAGATTAAGTGAAAAAGATGCCAATGAAAAAAAGAGCATGAACACTCATTTGCATGTATTAGAAGCCTACACCAATCTTTATCGAATCTGGCCCGATACTGAGTTGAAACAAAAACTAGAAGCCCTGATTCATGTATTTCTAAAGCATATCATTGACCCAATAAGCAGTCATTTTTGCTTATTTTTTGATGAAAAATGGAATAAAAGATCGAAAGCCGTTTCCTATGGGCATGATATTGAAGGGAGCTGGCTACTTATTGAAGCCGCCGAAATGCTGAATGACCCCAGGCTAATCGAAAAAGTGAAAAGCAAAGCCATGCTTATGGCAGCAACTGTAGTTGGTGAAGGCATTGATGATGATGGAGGATTGTGGTATGAACTGCATAAAGATGGTGTAATGGATTTTGACAAACATTGGTGGCCGCAAGCTGAAGCCATAGTTGGATTTGTGAGCGCATGGCAGCAAGGAGGCGGAGAACATTTTATGCGACTTGCCTACAGAGTTTGGAAATTTACAAAGACAAATATTATAGACAGTCAAAATGGCGAATGGTATTTCAGGGTAAATAGAGATGGAAAACCGTATTTAGATGAAGATAAGGCAGGCCCCTGGAAATGTCCTTATCACAACGGTCGAATGTGTATGGA
>DAIQNU010000437.1:0-2745 GCA_036788235.1 Cyclobacteriaceae bacterium | reverse complement strand
TTATTCATACAGCAAATGCGCAGTTTAATGTAGATGGCCAGATTATACAGCGAGGAGAATACCGGCATGGCTTTGGTCAATTGATCGGGGAGGATGTGGATCCTGCAGTGTTTATTGGGCAAAGAGCCCGCATTGGGGTGAGCTACAAAACAGAAAATTTCAATTTTTATGTCAGTGTGCAAGATGTGCGCATATGGGGAAATACGCCACAGGTAAAAGCCACAGACCCCTTTCTGTCGGTACATGAGGCATGGGCAGAAACAAAATTGAGCGAATTCTGGACGGTTAAATTAGGCAGACAAGAATTGAATTATGATAACTTCCGGTTTATGGGGAATCTCGACTGGGCACTTCAAGCCCGTTCGCATGACTTTGCACTGATCAAGCATGAGAAAGAAAGTATGAAATTGCATATTGGAGCTGGCTACAATCAAACCTCGGAAAGACTTACAGGAAACCTGTTTAATTTAGCTAACCAATACAAAACAGCCCAAATGATCCGCTATGAAAATAAATTCGAAAATCTGGATCTTTCGCTTCTGTATTGGAATGATGGCCGGCAATGGTTCAATCTCGATAGTGCAGGAAATGTCACCGATCAAGGTTTGAGATATCGTCATACCCTTGGTGTGCCAACCTTGAAGTACCATCTTGGCAATACTACCTTGAGTGCCTTTGCCTATTATCAGTTTGGTAGGGATATTATTGGCAGAAATCTCAGTGGTTTTGATGTGAGCGCACAAATTTCCCATTTGTTTAACATAGATGCCGAGCGTGGAAAAAAATTCAGACTCACAGGTGGTTTTGAGATTATTTCGGGCACTGCCACCAATAGCACCGACAATATAAACCGAAGCTTTTCGCCGCTCTATGGTACCAACCACCTTTATAATGGCTACATGGATCATTTCTTTGTAGGTGGCCGTTTCGAAAACTCGGTAGGAATAACCGATGTATTTTTCAGAACCCGATACGATTTCAACCCAAAGCTATTTATGTCACTCAACGGGCACTTGCTTGGTGCCTATGCAGGTGTGTATGAAAATGGCGAAAGACTCGGCAACAGTTTAGGAACCGAGTTTGATGTATCGCTAGGTTGGCTCATCAATGAATCGGTATCCTTGCAAAGTGGTTACAGTCAAATGTTTGCTTCAGATACCTATAAATATTTACAGGGCGTTCAAAACGCTGACAATGTACAAAACTGGTTGTATGTGATGATGATCTACCGGCCAACCATGAAAAACAGGTTTATTGGCATGTTGTTTTGATGTAGAAGTGGCTTTGATAAGTGTAGCTTTCAAAGATATTCTGGATAGTGGAGGCTCCCAATTTTAGTCCTCGTTTCCGCCAATTGAAGACAGGTGCAACAAGGACTAGTGAGAATAGCGATTGTATCGCTACTTATTTACATCATTTTCTATATTCAACTTATACTAAAACAAGCAACTTTGTCCAGAGATAAGTATCTAATTTCATATCAGCATGCTCCATTATTATACAGCAGTAAAATGTTGTTATTTGTTGCTAATATGCGATACAATCGCATTTCTCGTCCGCCCTTGTTTCAAACCAGGGCGATTGGGGGGGACACTTCAAGTCCACCAAATTTGAATACATTTTAGGCTCCCGTTGTCGCAAGTTTTCCGCAGGGATTAGCGACTTTTTATGAAAAGCAGGGTCTGTGAACCGGCAGTGCTTCTAAATTGCTTTTATAAAAATTTGAGACCCAAAAACCCTTTACAACCTGCAAGCTTGGACTTATACATTGGCTAACAAACTGCTTCTAACAACTTAGTCAAAATACTAATCAAGGTTTGGCATGCTGTTTCGTGAAGACACGAAACAGGGCGAATATTTTTAGCCATGCTGCATGAATGAAGAATATGATCGGTAAAAAAAAGCTGAACAATCCATGCTCAGCCTTTTTATTCAAATAAAATATTTTGGTACCTATCTCAAATCCACAACCTCTACGTCAGGATGTTTTGAGGGATCAAATTCGAATGTTTTGCTGGTAACTTTCACATTGGGCGTAAAGCTGGTAATGGTATAGGAGTATTGATTGCCTGTGCGGCTGAAGCTCAACCATCTGATAGGTTTTTGAACCTTCCTTCACATCATCGGCCAGTCGGTACTTATAGCCACTTTGATAGATGTTGTAAATATTTGATGGGGTCATGTCTCCATCTTCCGGTACGTAGGTGTCAATGTTAACTTCATTGATGTCCTTGAGGTAAGTCCATACTGTGGTGCCATTGTTATAAATTTCCTGGTCTCCCACACTTAGCTTATACTTTGAGCCCTGTACAATTATCTCACCCTCAAATTCTTCTACCAGACCTTCAACTTGATTTTCGAGCTTATTTATGAAATCTGCTTTGAATGAGTTCAAGCTTTTGTACTTATTACTCATTTGATCAAGCACTTCTTTGGCTTTAGGATCTTTCTGTGCGAAGGCTGCAGGTGCCAGGCAGATTAAGACTGCCCATACTAAAATCTTTTTCATTGTTTTGATTAAATCGTCTTATTAATTTCTTTCATTTAATGCACTCAATAACTGTTCCAAAGTGTATTCATCTTGAACCAGAACTTCACGGGCTTTGCTTCCTTCAAAAGATCCTACGATACCGGCAGCTTCTAACTGGTCAATCAGACGCCCTGCGCGGTTATATCCCAACTTTAATTTTCTCTGTATCAATGAGGTGCTTCCTTGCTGATGCCTAACAATAAGTCGGGCGGCTT
>DAIQNU010000436.1:0-2774 GCA_036788235.1 Cyclobacteriaceae bacterium | reverse complement strand
AAATGAAGCAGAGACCTCCAAATTTTGCAGTAAATTCATGTGCGAAACTTGAGTAAATAACCCTCGCGGGCCTAAGCTCCTCTAATTGTCTTTAAATTAATTGGCATTTTTAGATCTTGGCAAATGCACACCGGAGATCATGCATCTGGCACTACCGCCACCAAATCGCTCAATGGTTGGGATATTTCCTGCAATAATGGTGTTATACTTTTCCAAAACTTTCAATTGCGTCTCATTCAGGCACTTCTTTGCTGATTGTGACATCACAAGGAACTTCTCATCTTTGTCATTTCTAAGCTGAATCATGTTGCCGGCAAAGTTGCTCATCTGGCTTCTGGAAATATCTACTATCTCATGTCCGGTTTTTTCAAGCCAACCCACTACCTTATCTACTTCATCTTCGGCGATAGATTCCAGGCAAATTACTGCATACTTATCGCCCAGTGTCATCAACACATTGGTATGGTAAATATCTTTTCCAGTATTATCCGTAGCTGTAAAGAGTACAGGTTTGTAAGTTAGTCTTTCACATAGGTAATAAAACATTTTCTCCTCGGTGCGGGGAGAACGATTGGCGTAAGCAATATGGTTGATATGGTCAAAAATAATACTACCTGTGCCTTCAAGGTATCTGCCTTCCATTTCGTAGGTTGTTAAATCTACCAGTCTACTCACGGCAAAGCCATGCGATACGGTAAGCGTTTCTAAAATATCTCTTCGGCGTTCGCGTCTACGATTTGGAGCCATCATCGGATACAAAACAACGGTTCCGTCGTTGTGTGTTGAGATCCAGTTATTGGGAAAAACAGCGTCCGGAGTATTGGCATTTTCTATTTCGTCGAAATCAAAAACTTCAATGCCATGTGAGCGAATCAACTCTACAAAAGCATCAAATTCCTTTTTTGCTGTGGCACTGATATCAATACTCGGGCCTTCTGTTCCCTTTTGCTGAAACGCATTGGAAGCAGAGGTTTCGGGGTTGAATCCAAATGCCCTGGGACGCACCATAACGATAGCATCTGGAGCCTGAAGTTGCCATTTTAACATAGTATGAGCTATTTTTTTAACCGTATTCTGGAATAATTACTGACAGAAAATTTAAGTTTAATTTTAGCAATGTTAATTGTATTCACAAATGAAATAAGCATCGTCTCTGTATATAAATCAAACCTCAAAACAATGAACAAGGTTGGCAAATGATCGCCTAGAATTATTCACCAACTGGTTTTTTATGTCTTTTCACCAACACCTCTATCACATCGTTTATGTTTACATCTTTGGCTTCCAGAAGCACCAGCAAATGAAACAATAAATCTGCCGCTTCACCTTTAAAAAGATCCACATTGTCGTCCTTAGCTTCTATTACGATTTCTACGGCCTCTTCTCCTACTTTTTGCGCTATTTTGTTAATCCCTTTATCAAACAATGACCGGGTGTATGAGCTCCCTTCCGGTGCTGATCTGCGACTGTGAATTACGTCTTGCAAATAATTAAGAAAAGAGGCATTGCTGATATTATTTTCGAAAAAACATGTGTCGGCTCCGGTATGACAAACAGGCCCAATTGGTTCTGCTTTTATTAAAAGCGTATCGTTGTCGCAGTCGATTAGCATTTCTTTAACCATTAAAAAATTGCCGGAAGTTTCACCTTTGGTCCATAGTCTTTGTTTGGATCTGCTAAAAAAAGTTACCTTCCCTTCGGCTTGAGTTTTTTCGTAGGCTTCGGCATTCATAAAGCCAAGCATCAGCACTTTGCTGGTCACATAATCTTGCACAATGGCTGGTACCAGGCCATCCATTTTTTCGAAATCTATATTTTTACTTTCAGTCATTGTATTGGCAATTAAGCATCAGAAAACAATTTTTCGATGCGCATGGGAATATTTTGTTGTTGAAGGTATGCCTTCAAGTCAGGAATTTCAATTTCTCTAAAGTGAAAAATACTTGCTGCAAGCGCTGCATCGGCTTTGCCAGCTGTAAATACTTCAGCAAAATGTTCCATGTTTCCAGCACCACCGGAGGCAATTAGCGGTATGGTCAAGGCACCCGAAATGGCAGATGTTAGCTCGCAAGCAAACCCGGCCTTGGTACCATCATGATCCATGGAGGTAAGCAAAATCTCGCCAGCACCACGCTCCTGAACCTCATGCGCCCACTTATCAGTAATGTATTCAGTTGGCGTTCTGCCACCATGTGTATGCACAATATTCTTTTCACCGTTCCAGCGCGTATCAATAGCTACTACAATACATTGGTTACCAAATTCATTAGACAGTTGATCTACCAGATCCGGGTTTTTAACCGCCGAAGAATTTAGGGATATTTTGTCGGCACCAGCATTGAGCAAGGCACTTACATCTTGTATCGAACTGATACCACCACCTACAGTAAAGGGTATATTTATTTCACGGGCAACATTTCGCACAAGCTCAAGTAGGGTTTTTCTTTTTTCTACTGTGGCAGTTATGTCAAGAAAAACAAGCTCATCGGCGCCCTTTTCTGCATAGAGCCTGCCAAGCTCCACGGCATCTCCGGCATCGCGCAAATTCACAAAGTTTACACCTTTTACAGTGCGGCCTTCCATTACATCAAGACAGGGAATAATTCGTCTGGTTAGCATGCTTCTAATTATTTATTTGTTCGTTGAGCGCACTGAGCTCTGGCAGTGAAATTCGACCTTCGTAAATAGCCTTGCCCAAAATAACGCCATCCAGTCCGAGTTGATGCAACTTGTCCAAATCGTCAATATTTGAAACTCCGCCACTTGCAATCAGA
>DAIQNU010000435.1:0-2777 GCA_036788235.1 Cyclobacteriaceae bacterium | reverse complement strand
TGTCCTTTTTCGGCCCGATCACTCTTTTGTTTTCAATAATTGCTGTTATTTGCTCAATTGACAAGGTATTGCCTTCAATTTCAAGGGAAGAATGTATAGTTTTAATTCTATTTTTCTTTCTTAGTTCTGTTGGAGGTTTATTCAAGTGGGCAGCGTTCACCTCGCCAATTTTCTCTGAAATGGAAGCGACTAATTTTAAAATTTTTCCGGTTATGGTATAAGGCGGTTTCATTTGCCAAATAATAGGTAGTATCAAATGATAGTATCAAAGATAATGCTGTTAGGCAAAAATGCAATTAATTGCCTGATTTGTATTCACTACATAAAGTGAAGAAACCGATCTGCATCTAATTCTTTTGCAACTCGCTTGGTGTTTATTGACTCACATTACGATTTGCAAAAAAATTAGTGCTACAACAAAAAAAACAAAGCCATCGGCCAGAATATATCTACCAACAGCTTTGTTTTTATTAATCTCCGAGGATGGTTTTATCTACCCTTCTTCAGGATACCATACCGCTTCCAAGTCTTTGTAAACGCCCGGTGCGCCAAAGAGTGGACAGTTTCTCTTTCTTAATACATTATCAAGATCTCTCACTGCTTCACGTGTCATTTCCTTAAGTTTATGTCCAGAAGCCAATGCCTGCAATATAGAATAGGCTGTCATTTCAAGCAGTTCTACGTTCATCAGTGTCCATTCTATGGAGTCAGGACTCATGGTAACTATACCATGGTTTTCCATTAAGAAACTGTTGTAGCGCTGCAAATAAGGTGTAAAATTATCTGCTAATTTTTGAGAAATGGGCTCAGCATAAGGTACAATAGGCACCGGGCCGACTTCATGTGTTGTTTCTGGATAGTATGGCCTCATAAGATAATTGGGCGCATCCATAATGGCAAAAGCACCAATATTGGGTGCATGGCAATGCAAAACCGATACGATGTCTGGCCTTTCTTCAAAAAACTTCATATACATGTATTTTTCGCCCGTAGGTCTACGGGTTCCTTCTACAGTATCACCTTTTCTGTTGATAAATACCAGATCTTCCAATTGTATATCACCCTTGTTCATCATGGTAGGTGTAATCAAAATCAGATCATCTTCCAGTTTCCAGGCGAGGTTTCCACCAAAACCAGTCACGTACATATTTCTGGCTATTCGATGGCAGCATTTCAAAAATATGCCTGCTTCTTTATTATATTTTCCTAAATAAGACATTTTGATGTGTATTGTAAATTTATGTTTATACCTCTAAGCGGAGATTTTGACCTCCGTAATCCAAATTTTATACTAAATATCATTGAAAAACAGCGTCTTTCTCTGTTTAGGGTTCAATGATAATTTTTAGAGATCCTTCAGATGGTGTCCGTTGAATTTCTACCGCTTTGTTAAAATCGTCCAGGGAAATTCTATGCGTAACCAGTTGAGCACCATTTATTTTTCCGGTTTCTAACAACTCTTTGGCTTCTATATAGTCGCGGTACACAGAGCTATTGGCACCATGAATATGTAGCTCCAAATAATGGATCAAGTTGAGATCCAAAGGCTCTATAGGATCAGACTTGGGCATGCCTGCAAAAATCGATAAATGACCATCGCGCGCCAGCATCTTAATGCCAAGGGGCACCAATGATTTAACAGAAGCTGCGATCACCACAGCATCTACACCTTTTCCATTTGTTTTTTCACTCACCCACTGTACCGGGTCGATTTTGGTGCTGTTGATGTAATTATTGAATGGAAGTCCCAATTTTTGATGCAGATCAAGACGATCTTGCGCCACATCTACTATCGTGATTTCTTCTACACCACGGGCTTTTGCTACAAGGGCGTTTAGTACACCGATTATTCCACCACCAAACACAACCACATGCTTGCATTTTTCGAGCGGAATATGGCGCATACCATTGATACAGCAGCTTAGTGGTTCCATTAATGTAGCCACTTCATCCGACATGTCTTTTGGTACAGGAATTAGGCAGCCTTGATCCACGCCTATTTTTGGCATAATCATATACTCAGCAAATCCACCATCCCACTGGTAGCCAATGGCTTTAAAGCCGTTTTCACAAAGGTTTTCTTGATGTATTTCGCACATGGCACAATGCCCACAGCCTATGACCGTCTGTATAGCATAGCGTTCTCCCACTTTAATGTTTTCAACACCTTTGCCGGTTTCTACTACTGTGCCTACTATCTCATGACCAACAATGGCCACATCTACCTTTTTCTCTCCACTGAGTACACGCTGATCTGTACCGCATATGGCACAAGCATTTATTTTTAAAAGTACTTCGCCATCTTTAACCTGTGGCATAGGTACATCCTCAACTTCTATATGTCCGGGTTTTTTAATTACTGCTGCTTTCATAATATGTACAATAAGGTTTGGGTATTTGCTTTAGATTAAGCTTTTTTTACTTTTTTTTTTAAATTGGTTTCTTTGCTTACTATCTTCATCAAGTCTTCACAGTCTTTGGACTGAACATCAAAGGAGACAACAAATTATCCTTTGCGGAACCTTAGCGCCTTTGCGAGCTTCTCAAAGCGTCGAAGACGCTATTTTATTTTAGTTATATAGTAGTAGAAAGAAAAACTTTCCGTTCAGGACATTTAGTAGACTATAAATCAATATCAGTTTGCTTAATCAAGAGTGCGTCTATTAAAATACCAGTAGAACTAAAATTACTTTTACTTAGACCATTTGCCCTTTTTCAATGCATCATTGATTTCTGTAAAAGCTTTTTCTTCACCATATTCTTTTAGTTTGTATGCA